>CAYPUS010000106.1:0-9574 GCA_964413815.1 uncultured Aquabacterium sp.
CTTGGACTTGGACATCTTTTCGACGCCATCCAGCCCCTCTAGCAGCGGCATGGTCAGGATGCACTGCGGTTCCTGGCCGTATTCGGCCTGCAGGTGGCGTCCCATCAGCAGGTTGAACTTCTGGTCCGTGCCGCCCATTTCCAGGTCCGACTTGAGTGCCACCGAGTCATAGCCCTGCATCAGGGGATAGAGGAATTCGTGGACGCTGATGGCGTTGCCGGCATGGAAGCGGTCGTGGAAGTCGTTGCGCTCCATCATGCGAGCCACCGTATAACGGCTGGCGAGCTGGATCATGCCGCGCGCCCCCAGGGCGTCGCACCACTCGCTGTTGTAGCGGATCTCGGTGCGGCTGGGGTCGAGGACCAGGCTGGCTTGCTTGTAGTAGGTCTCCGCGTTGAGCTTGATCTGCTCGGCCGTCAGGGGCGGGCGCGTGGTGTTGCGCCCGGAGGGGTCGCCGATCAGGGAGGTGAAATCGCCGATCAAGAAAATGACGGTGTGACCGATATCCTGTAACTGACGCAGCTTGTTGAGCACGACCGTGTGGCCCAGATGGATGTCCGGGGCGGTGGGGTCCAGGCCCAGCTTGATGCGCAGAGGGACACCGGTCGCCTCGGACCGCGCCAGCTTCTGGAGCCACTCGTCTTCGGGCAGCAGCTCCTCGACGCCACGGCGGGTGATGGCCAGCGCTTCGCGAACGCGATCGGTGATCGGAAATGCCGGCTTTTCCGGGGCTTTTTCAGAGTGAGACATATGAGACCAATGGGTGAAAATCTTTACCTTTGGGGCGCGTGCGTCCGGTCTATACTGTTTGGATCCTGTTCGCCCCGGCGTGCCACTTATACGCCATGCGGGCCGATTTTAGGGGACGGCGGTCCCGACCACTGGCTCTAGACAAGGATTTCAAGTTTTGGCTTCCAATCGCATTGTTTCAGTGGTTTCCCGTGTGCAAGCCGCCGCCCACAGACACCCCCGCCGCGTCAGTGCTGCTGTTCTGGCCCTTCTGGCCGGCTCGGCGATGACCGCCTTTGGTGTCTCCCCGCTGTCTTCGCTGCCCGAAACCGCGCCGCCCTCCGTTTCCGCCATCCAGGAAACGATCGCCATTCCCGACCTCGGGGGGCAATTGGCACGCCTGGATACGCAGACCCTGACCCTCTACCGCAGCGACCTGACCCGCTCGGCCGACACCGTCGACAGCCTGCTGCAGCGCCTGGGCGTCGATGACGTCGAAGCCGCGCAGTTCATCCGCAATGACCGCGTGGCCAGCACCGTGCTGCAGGGCCGCACCGGAAAATCGGTCAAGGCCCTGGTCGAGCACGGCTTCCTGACGGAACTCGTGGTGCGCGGCCCGGCCGACCTCAGCAGCGACTTCGACACCCACTTCACCCGGATCACCATCCGCCGTGTGCTGGACAATGGCGTGACCCGCTGGGACGTCCTCAAGGAAGCCGTCCCACTGGAGATCGTTCCGCAGATGGCCTCGGGCGTGATCCAGACCTCGCTGTACGCCGCCGCCGATGACGCGCGCATCCCCGATGGCGTGACCAACCAGATCGCCGAAATCTTTGGCAATGACATTGATTTCCGCCGCGAGCTGCGCAAGGGTGACACCTTCACCGCCCTGTACGAAGCCCACACGGCCGATGGCGAGCCCATCACCTGGGGTGGCTCGACCGGCCGGGTGCTGGCCGCGCGCTTCATCAACAAAGGCGATACGCACGATGCCGTCTGGTTCCAGGAAGCGGGCCGCAAGGGTGCCTATTTCGACCTGACCGGCCGCAGCAAGACGCGGGCGTTCCTGGCGTCGCCGCTGGCGTTCTCGCGCGTGACGTCCGGCTTTGCCATGCGCATCCACCCGATCCTGCAAACCAAGCGCCGGCACCTGGGCGTCGATTTCGGTGCGCCCACCGGCACGCCGGTGCGCAGCGTCGGCGATGGCGTCGTTGCTTTCGCGGGCCGGCAAGGCGGCTATGGCAACGTGGTACATGTGACGCACAGCGGTGGCCGCAGCACCGTCTATGCCCACCTGAGCCGCATCGACGTGCGCAATGGCCAGATCATTGGCCAAGGCACCCGCATCGGCGCCGTGGGTGCCACCGGCTGGGCCACCGGCCCTCACCTGCACTTCGAATTCAAGGTCAACGGCAACCAAGTCGATCCGATGAAGATCGCCCGGGAATCCCAGAGCCTGCAGCTGTCGCCGACGGCCCTGGCCCAGTTCAAGCGGATGGCCGTGAACATCGCCCAGCGCCTGGACGTGGCCGGCGAATACCGCACGGCCGGCGTCGTCGCGGCGCCCCGCTTCGAATGAGTCAGCCCCAGGCGCAGCCCGAGTTCTACATCGGGCTGATGTCAGGGACCTCGCTGGACGGGGTCGACGGTGTGCTGCTGCAGCACACCGAGGGCGACTGGCAGATGAAAGCGCATGCCCATCGCCCGCTGCCACCGGCCTTGCGCCAAGCCCTGCTTGACCTCAATACCCCGGGCGAAGACGAACTGCACCGCAGCGCCACCGCAGCGCAGGCGCTGGTGGTGCTGTACGCCACGGTCGTGCAGGCCGTGTGCACCGCCGCCGATGTGCTGCCCAGCGAAGTGCGGGCCATCGGCGCACATGGGCAGACCGTCCGCCACCGTCCTGAACTGGGCTACACCCTCCAGGTCAACAACCCTTCTCTGCTGGCCGAGATGACCGGCATCGACGTGGTGGCCGATTTCCGCAGCCGCGATGTGGCGGCGGGCGGCCAAGGCGCGCCACTCGTGCCGGCCTTCCATGAAGCCATCTTCGGCAGCCCCGACCACACGGTGGCCGTGCTGAACATCGGCGGCATGGCCAACCTCAGCATCCTGCGGCCCGGGCAGATGCCCCTTGGCTTCGATTGCGGCCCAGGCAATGCCTTGCTCGACATGTGGTGCGAATGGCAGACCGGCCATGCCTACGATGCCAATGGCGAGTTCGGGGCCATGGGGCAAGTTCGGGAAGACTGGCTGGCCGACGCGCTGGCCGAGCCCTTCTTTCAATTGCCACCGCCCAAGAGCACCGGCCGCGACCTCTTCAATGCCGAATGGCTGAACCGCTGGCTGGGCCCCCATGGCCTGACGGATGGCCCGCTGGCCGACGCCGATCTGGCGCACGATGTGCAGGCCACCTTGTGCGAGCTCACGGCCCGCAGCGCGGCGCTGGCATTGCGCGCGCACGCGCCGGATGCCGACGAAGTCGTGGTGTGCGGGGGCGGCGCCCTCAACGGCGACCTGATGCGGCGCCTGGGCGAACAGCTACCCGGGGTGCGGGTCGGCCGTTCCGACGCCCATGGGCTGGATGTGATGCAGGTCGAGGCCGCCGCGTTTGCCTGGCTGGCCTGGACCCATGTGCAGCGGCAGGCGGGCAACATCCCGGAAGTGACCGGGGCGCGCGGGCCGCGCGTGCTGGGCGGCCTTTTTCCAGCCTAAGATCGCTCTCAGTTCTGAATCGATCAGACCGAGAAGCTGGAGCCGCAACCACAGGTGGTGGTGGCATTCGGATTGCGGATCACGAACTGTGCACCTTCGAGGTCGTCCTTGTAGTCGATCTCGGCACCGACGAGGTACTGCAGGCTCATGGCGTCGATCAGCAGGGTGACACCGTTCTTTTCCATCTTGGTGTCATCTTCGTTGGTGATCTCGTCGAAGGTGAAACCGTACTGGAAGCCAGAGCAGCCGCCACCTTGGACGAACACGCGCAGCTTCAGATCAGGGTTGCCTTCCTCGGCGACCAGTTCGGCCACCTTGCCCGCTGCGGCATCCGTGAAGATGATGGGGGCCGGCACATCCGCGTTGAAGGTTTCTTCGACGGGGGCAGCTTGTTGGGCAACGGTCATGGCAAATCTCTTTCAGAACAACAGTCAAACTTTGTGCACGGAACCCGCAATGGTAGCGGCTTGGCCACCCGCCGGGCGCTCTGCCGCTCCTCCATTCGAGGTGGCCGCCAGTTTCAGGTTGGGCTTTTCCTCGGATTTCAAGGGGTGCAGACCGCCATCGATGGTGGCGCCTTGGTGCATTTCGAGGGCTTCGTAGCGCACATCGCCAACGATCCGGGCCTTGGGCTGGAGTTCGAGCAAGTCTTCTGCCACCACCGGGCCTTCCACACACCCGTTGATGATGACATGCCCTGCCCTGACCTTGCCATGGACCCGGGCTTTCTCGCTGATGACCAGGAGGCTGCGGCCTTCGCCCGTCGCGGTGACATTGCCCTGCACTTCGCCGTCGATGCGCAGGCCATCGGAGAAGCGGAGTTCGCCGGTGATGACAGTGCCTTCGCCGATCAGGGTCCGAAACGGAGGGGATTTCTTCCAGCCAAACATGGGGTGTCCTCAAACAGTAGCAAGCGCCAGAATGGGCAGATTACACCGATGAGCGGCCCCGACCAAGGTTTGATCGGGCCTATCGCCACATTGTCCGGCTCAATTGTTGCAAAGGCCGCAAGCCGGGGCGTTCATTCGGGCTCGGTGCGTCCGCCATGCCATCACAGGCGCAACGTCTGGCTGGTGCGGACCTTGCCGGCTTCATCGCGCACACGCACATGGAGTGTCTGCACCACCACGCCGTCGGGCACGGGCAAAAGACCGTCGATGCGGCGGTATTGCCTGAAGACCACCGCCTGCTGGAATACCGGCGCCTCGCCTTCCCACGGTCTGCCCGCGCGTGTGCCGCTGATCAAGACCTCGACGCGCCCTTTGAAATCAGGTTGATTGCGCACGACCTGCTGCATCACCAACAGCTGAAAGCGCCAATGACCCGGCCCGGCAGGCTCAGCCTGCAAGCCGCGGACCGACAACGCTTCACCGGAGGCCGGCAGCAGCCGCTCGAAAAAGCCGAGGTCGTTCTTGAGGATCTGGTTTTCGCGCTCCAGGGCCTTGACCTGCTCGGCCAGGCGTTGCTGCGTCACGCGCTCCGCCTTGAGCAGGCTGTCGGCGGAGTTGGCAAAGCCCTGGGCCGCATCGCGCTCACTGCGGGCCTCGCCCAGCTGCCGGCGAAGCTGGACGATCAACTCGGTGGCGTCGCGCCCCCCGGCGTTCAGGCCGGCGATGCTGCGGCCGAACTCGAAAGCCCACAAGGCCATGGCGGCGGAAAAGCCCAGCATCAGGGCCGCCACCATCCAGCGCACAGGCCAGGGCAGGTGGCTGCGCACCGCCATCGTCGGCGCGCTGATCGACAGACGGCGACGGATCAGCTTCCAGCGCATCAGGGCAGCACCGGCACCAGGTTCAGGCCGAGGTGTTCATCCAGTCCGCACATCAGGTTCATGCACTGCACGGCCTGGCCGGAGGCGCCCTTGGTGAGGTTGTCTTCCACCACCAGCACCATCACCGTGTCGGGCTGGGGCTTGTGCACGGCGATGCGCACCGTGTTGCTCGCGCGCACGCTGCGGGTTTCGGGCGCGCTGCCGGCGGGCAGCACGTCGACGAAACGCTCGCCCTGGTAGAAGGCTTCGAAGATGGCCTGCAGGTCGGCGGCCTGGCCCTCGGCATTCAGGCGGCCGTACAGGGTCGAGTGGATGCCGCGGATGATGGGCAGCAGGTGGGGCACGAACAGGCAGTTCACGCTCTCATCACCGGCGATGGCGCGCAGTTGCTGGTTGATTTCCGGGCCGTGGCGGTGGCCCTTGACGCCATAGGCCTTGAAGTTGTCAGAAGCCTCGGCCAGCAGGGTGTGCACCTCGGCCTTGCGACCGGCACCCGAGATGCCCGATGCGCAGTTGGCGATCAGGTGGGTGGGCTCGACCAGCTTGTGCTTGAGCAAGGGCGCCAGGCCCAGCTGCACGGAAGTCGGGTAGCAGCCTGGGTTGCCGATGAGGCGGGCCTTGCGGATCGCCTCGCGGTTCAACTCTGGCAAGCCGTAGACGGCCTCGGCCAGCAGGTCGGGGCAGGTGTGGGCCATGCCGTACCACTGCTCGAACACGGCGGTGTCTTTCAGGCGGAAGTCGGCAGCCAGGTCGATGACCTTGACGCCGGCCGCCAGCAACTCGCGCGCCTGGGCCATCGCCACACCATGCGGGGTGGCGAAGAACACCACATCGCATTCGCTCAGCTTCGCGTCGTCCGGGGTCACGAAGGCCAGGTCGACGTGGCCGCGCAAGCTGGGGTACATGTCGGCCACTGGCAGACCGGCTTCCTTGCGCGAGGTGATTGCCTGGAGCTTGACTTCGGGGTGCTGCGACAGCAGGCGCAGCAGTTCCACGCCGGTATAGCCCGTGCCACCAACGATGCCGACTTTGATCATGTCGAGAGTCCTCTGGCCCGCCTGCCCAGGCGCGGCCGTTCAATGCCATCGAGACCTGGCCCCACGCCGCAGGCGGCGGACCAGGAAAAGCCGCCATTCTAGGAAACTCCCGGGCACCCTGCCCTGCCCATGAGAGGCAAATCCACAGAGGCGGTCGGATCCGCGCCAGATCGGCACCCCCATCGACCGAAAAGCCGCCATCCGACCCCGCTTATCTCCGGCAAAAGAGGTCAAGCGCGGCGCCCGGGCAACCGAAACCCTCTCATGCACCCCCTGGTGCGAGCCCCTTGTTTTCTGCCCGCTGTGCCATGTCCAAGCGTCCTCCGTTTCGCCTCATCCTGACCGCGCTGGCCCTGGCCAGCCAGGCCGCCCTGGCTCAGTCCGGCTTTGCACCCACGCTGAGCGAATACAGCTGGTCGAGCACTGTCAAACAGCTGGGCATGCAGGGCATCCATGGTGCCGGCATCCTTGGCGCAGGCGCCTTGGTGGCCGTTTTGGACACCGGGCTGAATCTTGCCAACCCGGAGTTCGCCGGCAACAGCCGGATCCTGGCCGGCTACAACGCCGTGGATGGCAGCAGCGCGGTCACCGACACCATGGGGCACGGCACGCACGTGGCCGGCATCATCGCCGCGCCGGGCAACGGCTCGGGCATGTATGGCGTGGCGCCCATGGCGACGCTGCTGCCGATCAAGGTGTTCAGTGGGGAGACCGCCTCCAGCACCGCCATCAACCGGGGCATCGACTATGCGGTCTCGCGTGGCGCGCGCGTGATCAATCTGAGCCTGGGGGCACCCGGCCCGACCGGCGAGGCGGCCTTGCGCGCCAGCGCCGCGGCCAACAACACCGTCGTGGTGGTGTCGGCCGGCAATGAGGGCCTGAGCGCGCCCAGCTGGCCCGCGCGCTACGCCAAGGAGACCTGGGCCAATGGCACCATCATCGTGGCAGGCGCCGTCGATGCCAGCGGGTGGCTGAACGGACAATCGAACCGCGCTGGCGACACCGCCCAGTTCTATCTCGTCGCACCGGGCGTCAACATCATCTCTGCCTACGGCACGGGCTATGCCTATCAAAGCGGCACCTCGATGGCGGCACCGGCCATCTCGGGCGCGGCGGCCCTCCTCACCGCCCATTGGCCTTATCTGCACGCCAACCAGGTGGCCGCCATCTTGCTGAACACCGCCGACGATCTGGGCGCGCCGGGCGTGGACGCCGTGTACGGACGCGGCATGCTGAACGTGAACCGCGCGCTCTCGCCCATCGGCAGCTACACCTACCGCACCAGCAACGGCGGCCGCACCACGGTGTCCCTGTCGACGCCGGGCGTGGTCAGCAACCAGCCGCAGGTGGCCACGCCCTCGGCCTTCCAGGGCCTGGTCACCCAGGTCTTCGATGAATACGGCCGCAACTTCACGAGCGACGAGGGGGCAATGCTCTCGGCACGCAGCGCCTTGACGGTGGACAGCGTCCTGGGCCAGCCCAACCGCATGCTGGACGCCGCCGAAAGCGTGCTGGCCAACGGCGCGCGGCTGACCCAATGGCAGTGGCGCCCCGTGCCCGAGGAACGGGGCGGCCGTGTGGCCTGGCAGGGCATGAGCGGCGCGCCGTGGAACCACCTGCCCAAAGACGATGCCGCGCTGGTGCGCCTGGAGATGCCTTCAGGCCAGGCCTTCAGCGCCGGCGATGGCGGCATGGCCAGTGCCAGCCTCGGCCTGGCGGACTCGCGCATGGGCCTGCGTCTGACGGGCACGGAACACCTGCTGGGCAACCCCTTGCTGGGCTTTGCGCCCGCCCACCAGTTCGCCGCGATCGCGCTGCCCTTGGGGCGACACTGGCGGACCCGGGTCGGCCTGGCGCAAGGCCAGCCCGAACCCATGCAGTTCAAGGAGCACGCCACCGGCGATGTGCACGTGGTCGAACTGGCGTATGAACACGCCGGCAAGGCCCTCAACATCTCGGCCGGGCAGCTGTTCGAGACAGGCTTGCTGGGTGGCTACTCTTCCACCGCGTTGGGCCTGAACCAGGCCACCCGCACGATGGGCATGACCGTGAGCGCCGCCTGGGCCCTCACGCCCGACTGGACGCTGACCGGCGCCTTCAGCCAGACCGGCACCATGGCGCCCCGGCCCCTGGGCATGCTGGAAGCAGCCACGCCGGTGTGGTCACAAGCTTATGGCGTGGGTCTGGTGCGCGCCGACGCATGGCGGCCGGGCGACCGCCTGAGTTTCGCGGTCAACACGCCTTTGCACGCGCGGGCCGGCACCTTGCGCTACGGCGTGGTTACCGGCGTCACGGCCGATGGCGAGCCCATCTACGGCACCCACACGGTGAACCTGGCGGCCAGTGCCCACGAGTGGACGATGGAGACGCGCTATGCCACGCGCCTTGGGCGGCAGGCCTCGCTGAGCGCCGCGGCCGTGCTGCGCGTGAACCCCGACAACGACGCCACAGCCCCATCGCAACTGGTGCTGGGCCTGCGCTACAACCTGGGGTTCTGAAGCCAAAGCGCCGCACCGGCGCGCGGCGGCGCAGCAGCAATGAAAAAACCCGCGAGGCACAGGCCTGGCGGGCTTTTTCTTTGCTGAGCCACCTGGGTCGCCGGGGCGAAACCCGGCAGACGCTGGCGGCACCAGCAGGATCGATCAGCGCTTGCTGAACTGCTTCCGACGACGGGCGCCGTGCAGACCGACCTTCTTACGCTCGACTTCACGGGCATCGCGGGTCACGAAACCTGCGCGGCTCAGTTCGGGCTTGAGGGCTGCGTCGAAATCGATCAGGGCGCGGGTCACGCCGTGGCGCACAGCGCCGGCTTGACCGGATTCGCCACCACCGTGCACGTTGACCTTGATGTCGAAGGCTTCGGCATTGTTGGTCAGCACGAGCGGCTGCTTGACGACCATGATCGAGGTTTGACGGCCGAAATACTGCTCGACCGGCTTGCCGTTGACGATGATTTGGCCAGTGCCCTTCTTGATGAAGACGCGGGCCACGGACGACTTGCGACGGCCAGTGCCGTAGTTCCAGTTACCAATCATGTGGCCGCTCCTTAGATTTCCAGGGCCTTGGGCTGCTGCGCGGTGTGAGGATGCTCACTGCCTGCGTAGACCTTCAGCTTCTTGATCATGGCGTAACCCAGGGGACCCTTGGGCAGCATGCCCTTGACGGCCTTTTCGATGGCGCGACCGGGGTGCTTGGCTTGCATGTCCTTGAACTTGGTGCCGTAGATGCCACCGGGATGGCCCGAGTGACGGTAGTACACCTTGTCGTTGGCCTTGTTGCCAGTCACGCGGATCTTGTCGGCGTTGACGATGACGATGAAATC
>CAYPUS010000107.1:0-9553 GCA_964413815.1 uncultured Aquabacterium sp.
CTTCGGCGCGACGGTGACCTATGAGAACGCGGCCGGCGAGTCGCGCACCATCACCATCAAAGGCATCGACGAGGTCGACAACCTCAAGGGCGAGGTCAGCTGGATCTCTCCGATCGCCCGCGCCTTGCTCAAGGCCCGCGAGGGCGACGAGGTGCAGCTGATGACGCCCGGCGGCCTGGAGCGCCTGGAGATCATCCAGGTGAGCTACCCCGCCCCGCCCACGAGCCACTGACGCAGGCCACCCGAGGAGCGCGCCTCCACGCCACACGGGCCCTCGCCTGGGCTGGCCAGCTCGCCAACTTCGTGCATCGTTCACGTTTGGCGCACCAAACCAAGCCATAAGCGCCCACGAGATGCGCCCCTGCGGCACTTGTCGGTGCAGGAAAACGCATGCCGATCTGGCCCGGAATCTGCAATGGAACCCAACACGAACAAGTTCATTGCCCAAGGGCAGGAAGGTGAGCCATGTCATTCAAGACTTTGCAGATCAAACCCCTCGCGTCGCTGGTCGCCGCCACATTGGCGCTGAGCGCAGCGGCCACCGTGCACGCGGCCGATGCCGACCTGGGAACGCTCTCGCCCCTGAGCAGCACCTTCCAGATCGGCTTCGATGCGCCGCTGACGGCGTTCCTGGACACGCTGGACTTCACCCTCGCCACCGATTCGATCGCCTCGTTCAGCACCACCGGGCAAGGCTTCAGCATCCCCGGCCTGCTCACACTGAGCGGCTCGCCGGACGTGAGCTTCGCGATCTACAAGGGCGGTGAGGCACTGACCGACTGGGGCACGTCCTTCACCGGTCTTTCCTTGAGCGCCGGCAGCGACTATGCCTTCCTGGTCAAGGGCGGCACGGGTGGCTACACCGTCACCTGGTCTGTCACCCCCGTGCCGGAACCGGGCACCATGGCCCTGGTGCTGGCCGGCGTGGGCGCCGCGGGCCTGCTGTCGGCGCGCCGCCGCCGCACCGCAGCGCGCGACTGAAGCCGCCTGACTGCCGCTTCCTGAGTTTCCTGCGCCCGGACAGGCGCTCTGCCCGCCCGGCCTTCACAAGGCCGGGCGTCTTGCCGTGTTGATCACACCTTCGTGCGCTCGGCCTTGAGCACCACGGGGCACCGGTTGAGGGTGCGGATCACCTCGGCCAGGTGATCGGTGTCCCGCACGGCCAGGGTCAGCTTCAGTTCGGCCGTCTCGCCCAGGCGTTCGTCACCCATCTCGATGTGGGTGATGTCGGTCTCGGCGCTGCTGATGGCCGCGGCCACCTGGGCCAGCACGCCCTTGCCATTGGCCACCAGCACGGTGACCGAGGTCTCGAACATGCGCGTGGGCTCGTCCGACCAGTTCACGTCGATCCAGCGCTCGCTGTCGCGCTCGAACAGGCGCTTGCCCACGTCACAGCTTTGCGTGTGCACCACCAGGCCCTCGCCCCGGCCCAGATAGCCCGCGATCGGGTCTCCGGGCACCGGGCAGCAGCAAGGCGCCAGCTGCACCGTCGCCCCCTCGCTGCCATCGATGACCACCGTGCCCTGCGAAGGGGCCTCGTCCGAGAAGCGCCCCAGCGTCAGCGTCAGCGCGTCCGGGCGCTCGCCCGACTCGGCCATCAGCTGCGCCAGGCGCTTGGCCACCATCGTGGCGATCTTGCGCCCGAGGCCGATCTCGACCAGCAAGTCTTTGCGGCTGCGGTTGCCGCCCCAGCGGATCAGCGCCTGCCACAGCGCGCCTTCGGCGCCTTCGGATTCCTCGTTGCCGGCCGGCATGTGCAGGCCTTCTGCCCGCAGCGACTGCATCAAAAGCTTTTCGCCCAGCTCCAGCGACTCCTCGGCCTCCATGTTCTTGAGGTAGTGGCGGATCTTGGAGCGGGCCCGGCCCGTGCGCACGAAGTTGAGCCAGTTCGGGTTGGGCTTGGCGCTGGGCGCCGTGATGATCTCGACAACATCGCCACTGCGCAATTCGGTGCGCAGCGCCGCCGGTTCGCCATTGACCTTGGCCGAGACGCAGCGGTCGCCCACGCCGGAATGGATGGCATAGGCGAAGTCCACCACCGTCGCGCCCTTGGGCAGGGCCACGATGCGGGACTTGGGTGTCAGCACATAGACCGATTCGGGAAAGAGGTCGATCTTCAGATGCTCGAGGAACTCGGCCGAATCGCGCGTTTCCTGCTGGATGTCGATCAGCGACTGCAGCCACACCGCAGCCTCTTGCGGCGAGGTGTCGGAGGCCGCATCGCTGGCCTTGTACATCCAGTGCGCGGCAATGCCCTTCTCGGCCACCGCGTGCATGGCCTGCGAGCGCACCTGGAACTCCACGGCCGTGCCCACGGGGTTGATCAGCGTCGTGTGCAGCGACTGGTAGCCATTGGCCTTGGGGATGGCGATGTAGTCCTTGAAGCGCCCCGGCAAGGGCTTGTAGAGCTGGTGCAGCACGCCCAGCGCCCGGTAGCAATCGAGCAGATCGCGCGTGACGATGCGAAAGCCGAAGATGTCGCTGACCTGCGCGAAGCTCAGGTGCTTTTCGATCATCTTGCGGTAGATCGAGAAGATCGTCTTCTCGCGGCCATAGACCTCGACCTGCATGTCGGCCTTGCCGAAGGCGGTCTCGACCTCGCGGCGAATGCGCTCGACCAGATCGCGCCGGTTGCCGCGCGTCTTCTTGACCGCCTTGGACAGCACCCCGTAGCGCCACGGGTTGATGTACTGGAAGGACAGCTCCTGCAGCTCGCGGTAGGTCTGGTTCAGGCCCAGGCGGTGGGCGATGGGCACGTAGATGTCGAGCGTCTCGCGGGCGATGCGTGAGCGCTTGTGCGGCAGCATCGCATCCATCGTGCGCATGTTGTGCAGGCGATCGGCCAGCTTGATCAGGATGACGCGCACATCGCGGGCCATCGCCAGCAGCATCTTGCGGAAGGACTCGGCCTGCGACTCTTCCTTGGTGGAGAACTGCAGCTTGTCCAGCTTGGTCAGGCCGTCGACGATCTCGGCCGTGGGCGCGCCGAAGCGCTCGATCAGCTCGATCTTGGTGACGCCGCAGTCTTCCATCGCGTCGTGCATCAGCGCCGACATGATGGCCTGGGCATCGAGCTTCCAGTCGGCACACAAGCCGGCCACCGCGATAGGGTGGGTGATGTAGGGCTCGCCACTGGCGCGGAACTGACCCAGGTGCGCCTCGTCGGCGAAGCGGTAGGCATCGCGCACGCGGCGGATGTCCGCTTCGTCCAGGTAGTCGAGTTTGTGGGTCAGGGCGGCAAAGGAAGCCGCAGCAGCATCGGTGGCCGGGGTCATGTCAGTGACTTTAGCGTGATTGCATGGCAGTCGCGGCAGCAGGACTGGTAAAACCCGATGAGATTCATCTCTCGCAACGATTGAAATTGCCCATGAAAAAGGCCCGTCGTGGACGGGCCCTTCAGGATGCACCCCACAGGGCGCGGATTCGCGACTCCGGCACCGCCTTGGCGAGGCCGGGAGCTCACCTGGGATCAGGTCGGCACCTTGCGCAGCATCTCGAGGCCCACCTGGCCGGCGGCGATTTCGCGCAGGGCGGTTACGCCGGGCTTGTTGCGCGACTCGATCTTGGGGGTGTGGCCCTGGCTCAGCATGCGGGCACGGTAGGTCGCGGCAAGCACCAGCTGGAAGCGGTTGGGAATCTTCTGCAGGCAATCTTCGACGGTGATGCGGGCCATGGAGCCTCCAAAAATGTGATGTCAGACCAGGTTCAGGGCGCGGAACACGGCAGACTTGTTCCGGCGCTGAGCCGCGTATTTTAACCGCTGCGAATGCACGATGGCCTTCAGATCGAACAAAGCCGACTCAAAAAGGGCATTCACGACGATGAAATCAAAATATTGGGCCTGTCCGACCTCGATGCGGGCGTTCGCCATGCGCAATTCGATGGTCTCGGGGCTGTCCTCGCCGCGGCGGTTCAGGCGCTGGGAGAGCTCCTCGTAGCTGGGCGGGAGGATGAAGATCAGCACCGCGTAGGGAAAGATCTTCTTGATCTGCAGGGCGCCCTGCCAGTCGATCTCGAGGACGACGTCCTCGCCGCCCTTGATGCGGTCTTCGATGGCGTGGCGGGAGGTGCCGTAGCAGTTGCCGTGAACCTCGGCGTGCTCGAAGAAGTCGCCGCGGTCGATCATGGCCTTGAATTCGGCCTGGCTCGTGAACCAGTACTCACGGCCGTGCTGCTCCTGGCCACGCGGCGCGCGCGTGGTGTGGGACACCGAGACCTGCAGGCGCGAATCGAGTTCGAGTAGCGCCTTGACCAGGGTGGACTTGCCTGTGCCGCTGGGCGCGGACACCACGAATAGATTGCCGGGATAGTCCATCACCGTTTCTCCAGCGTTCGCCAACACCCTGCTAGAGGGTGTGAAGGATGCTTGGGCGGATTGATCGGCAGTCATGCGGCAATTCTGTAGTGCTCCCCGAGTTTACCATTAGGCGTTTTGGCCTCAGGCTGCGGCGCATGCCCCAGCGCCTGGGTCAGCACCTGATTGAGCTGATCGCCCTCGTAGCGCTTGGTCGCATTCAAGGAAGCCTCCTGCCCGTGTGCTGAAAAGTCGGCCGCAAATTTTGCCTGCGCCGACGCAAAACGGCGTGCTGCGCCGAGCCCTAAACCGGGGCGCGCAAGTGACATGCCTGCACGCGGCGGTGCGAGGCGTCGTTCGGCCGGCGGACAGGCACCCAGCTTGCCGAGGTCTGCCCATCGTTCAAATCGTCGCTGACTTGCGCCTTCCAGAACCCAAGGAGACTCGCAGTGCCCCGCTATCCTTCGCTCAACTTGGCCCCGCTTTGCAAACAGCATGGCAACCCGTGGGCCACGGTGCCGGCTGGCAGCGCGCCCCCATCGCGGCTGCCCGCGGTGATGTCGGCCATCACCACTGTTGCGGCCTGCATGGCCACGGGCGTGGCGATCGCCCTTGCCGTGATCCTGCCGGCCGAGGCCGCCGAGGCCGCTGCGGACCAGGCCGACACGCCTGCGCTGCAAACCGTGCCCGAGGTGGACCTCACCCGCTACATGGGCCGCTGGTACCAGATCGCCTTCTATCCCAACGAGTTTCAGGAAAAGTGCGTGGCCGACGTCACCGCCGACTACAAACTCCTTGCCAATGGCCAGGTCGAGGTGCGCAACCGGTGCCGGCAGGCCGATGGCAGCATCAACGAAGCCATCGGCCGCGCGCGCCCTCAGCAAGGCCGTTTCCTGAACATCCCCTACGGTCAACCCGAGAGCACCGCAAGGCTGGAAGTGCGCTTCGCGCCTGCGGTGTTGTCCTGGCTGCCCAAGGTGTGGGCGCCCTACTGGGTGATCCAGTTGGCCGACGATTACCGCTACACCGTCGTGAGCGAGCCCACCCGCGAGTACCTGTGGATCCTGGCGCGCACCCCGACCTTGTCCGAGCAGGACGAAAGCGCCATCCGCGCCCGGCTCACCGAGCAAGGCTTCGCGCTGGACAAACTGGTCAAGCAGCCACAGACGGCCGATCCGAACGTGCCTTGAAGATGGGCGGCCGTCCCATCAAGTGCCAAGCAACTCGCCCATCGGCTTGAAGCCCTCGACGCGGTCACACACGGCCTTGACGATCATGACGATGGGCACACCCAGCAGCATGCCCCAGATGCCCCACAGCCAGCCCCACACCAGCACCGACACGAAGACGGCCACGGGACTGAGGCGGCTGGCGCGGCTGGCCAGCCAGGGCGTGAGGATGTAGCCCGAGACGATGTGGATGCCGACGCTGATGGCGGCCACGGTCAGGGCCATGTTCAGGGAATCGAACTGCATCAGGGCCACCACCGCCGACACCGCGGTGACGATGACCGAACCCACGTAGGGCACGAAGTTGAGCACGGCGGCCACGATGCCCCACACCGCCGCATGCTCCAGCCCCACCGCGAAATAGCTCACCCAGGTCGCTGCCCCCACCAGGGCGCTGATGAGCACCTGCAAGAGCAGGTAGCGCTGGATCTGCAGGGTGATCTCGTCCAGCGCCTGCACGGTGATGCGCTTTTGGGCGAAAGTCGGCCCGGCGATGTGAACCATCTTGCGCCGGAAGGTGCTGCCTGAGGCCACCAGGAAGTACGCCAGGACACACACCACGGCGACCTGCCCCGCCAAGCCCAGCAGCCCGACCGTGCCGGTCCACAGGTAGTCGTGCACATTGAACTTGGTCTGCACGACCTGCACGCGCGTGACGCCCTTGGGCGTGCCCGCTGCGGTGGGCGAGGGGTTGCCGGCGGCGGCCTTTTCGAGTTCGGTGGCGGCCATCTGGACCTTGTCGAGGGCGCCCGGCTCCGTGCCCACGGCCTCGCGCAAAGACTTGCGCACCTTCTGGGCCGCGGCCGGCAAGGATTCCACCAACTGGGCCGCATCGTCCGCCAGCGCGAAGCCCGTCCAGCCGATCACGCCGAACAAGCCTGCCAGCAGCACCGCGGCGCCAAGCCAGCGGGGCACCCGCTTGCGCTCCAGCCAGTCGACGGGCGGTGACAGCGCATAGCTCAACATCAGGCCCAGCAGCAAGGGGATCACCACGGCGGCCGCCCAGTGCAGCGCATAGATGGACATCAGCACCGCAATCAAGGCGATGGCGGCGCTGCGCACGTCCACCGGCACGTGCAGTTGCACGCGGGACTGGCCGCCCTCCTGAAAACCCGCATCCACCGCCGGCTGGGTTTCGGAAGCGGGCAAGGCTTGCTCAGGCGATGTGTGAGAGGGGGCGTCGTTGTCCATAGGGGCTACCAGGTCGCCTTTGGGCAATCGCCGTGCCCAACGAGGTTTGCAGGCTGTCGCGGTTTGAGCCCCTTGCTTTTTTTGCCACCTCGCTTGGCCGATTTGGTCACCGTGGCTTTGTGCGCTTCCTCACAGAATCGATGCGGGGCTTGCCCCCACTCCACCTGTCACAAAATTTGAGGATCCCAATGACGCACCTCTCCCTGTGTCGCCGCCCGTCCGCGTGGCTTGCCACCGTCATCGCGATGTCATGCATGCATGCCGCTTCGGCAGCGCCCTGCACCGCGGCCGGTATGCCGGCCACCTACGTGGACAACACGGCCGTGGTCAGCGGCCCGTCGGTATGCGAGTTCACGCGCACCTTCGGCCGCGCCGATTTCGCTTACACGGTCAAGTATCAGAACGCGTCATACCCCTTCAACGTCATCACCTACAACAAGACCCTGAACGGGGCACTCCAGTTGCGGGCGATGCGGCGCGTCAAGGGCAGCAGCACGGACACCACCGACATGTTCAAGGCGCAAGACAATGCGCGGCCCGTGATTCTGTTTGTGCATGGCGGCGGCTTCACGGCGGGCACCCGCAATGACCTGGAGGCCTATGCCAAGGCCTTCGCACAGCGCGGCTTTGTCTCGGTGCTGCCCGACTACGCCTTGGTCCCGCAACAGGATTTCGCCACCAAGATATTCGGCATCGAGGCCAACAAGGGCACCACCTTGACGGTGACCAATGTGTCCCAGGAAGCCCAGCGCGAGATCCAGACCGCGGTCCGGCACTTGCGCGCTTCCGCCTCGGCGCTCGGCATCAGCACCTCCAAGATCTACGTCGTCGGTACCTCGGCCGGGGCCATCACCGGCATTCGGGTCGCCACCCGCCCTGCCGACATCGGCACCGCCGCCACGCGCGACATCAACCCGGCCACGGGCCTGGCCGCGGCGCCCGGCCAAAGCAGCCAGCCGTCTCACATCGCGGGCACCGTCGCCATCTCCGCGGTGGAATGCTTCCCGGGCGCGCCCTCGCAGATCACGATTTCGGGCATCACCATGAACATCGGCACCTGCTCCGTCAATGCGAACGCGCCCAATGGCGCCAAGTTCCGCGTGCTGCACGGGGTGTCGGACGGCGCCCTGCCCTACACCTACGCGGCCAACACCTGCACGGCTTATGGCAGCCAGTGCATCGGCATCACGCCCTACTATCCCTACCCGCTCAACGAGGTCGGCTCGGGCACCTACCACGCCGATGGCTCCGTGGGGGCATGCAACTACCAGGGCTCGGCCGTCTGGGGTGGCGGTCTGGCGCCTGGCGGCGACCACTTCATCGCCGATCCTTACTGGTGCCAAAGCCGCGCAGGTGTGACCTCGCAGGGCGAACTCGCGCCCGGCGTGTATGCCAATGCGACCAATGACAAGGCCACCATGGCGGTGCAGATTGACGGCGCGCTGGCCACTTACGGGGCCTATGCCCCCTGACGCTGCCTGAGCCATGCTGGCGATTGAGCCGGCCTGATGGAGCGCTTTGGCGCTCCATTTTTCTTTGGTTGCCTTCGCCTTGTGCCCGCACGCCCGGCCCGGCGCGGGCGCGTGTGCACTCCGCCAGACCGGAAACCTGAATGAAAATAATACCGAAAACAAATCAAACCAGGAAATAAATACTTATATTCCCATATTCATTGCACATCGCGAAAAGACATTGTTTATAACGGTGCCAAATTGAACGAATAACCCCTTATTCAGGGGAAACACCTGATTTCATTTTGTTCCCACAATTTGCAACGCGGTACCCCAATATCAACAACGTTTCAAAAGGCACTTTCATGAACACCCATTCCATCCTCGCGGTATCTGCTTTGGCCCTGGCGGCCATGAGCGCGCAGGCCGAGCCCATCGTGCTCGACCTGAGCAGCGGTTCGGCCAGCTTCTCCAGCGGGGCGGCGTCGCAGGAGTACCAGTTCACCCTGGACAGCGATTCCCTGGGCGACGGCTCCATCACCGCCACCTTCGGCGCCAACTCCGGCTATGTCATTTCCGACATCGTCTTTGAAGGCGTGACCCTGACGCCCGAATTCAGCGGCCCGAAATTTGCCAATTACACGCTGTTCGACGGCCCCCTGGCCGCCGGCACATATTCGTTCATCGTCAATGGGCTGTCCAAGGGCGGCGACTACACCGGCCGCATCGACGTGAGCGCCGTGCCCGAGCCCGAAACCCTGGGCATGCTGCTGGCCGGCCTCGCCGCCGTCGGCATGGTGACCGCCCGCCGCCGCCGCAACGGCTGATACCGCAAAACCATCAAACTGGCGGGTGCCATATTCACCCGTCGTGACGGTGCTTCACCCCGGCCTCGGCCGGGGTTTTTCATGGTCCAGACAAATGGGCGCCGGTCAGGCCTTCGCCAGCGCCTGATCCAGATCGGCCAGCAGGTCATCGATGTGTTCGATGCCGATGGACAGGCGCACGGTGTCTTCGCCCACGCCGGCCTTCGCCAGCTCCGCCGGGTTGAGCTGGCGGTGCGTGGTCGATGCCGGGTGCGTGGCCAAAGAGCGCACATCGCCGATGTTGACCAGCCGCGTGAACAGCTGCAGGGCGTCCAGGAAGCGCGCCCCGCCTTCGCGCCCGCCCGGCACGCCGAAGGTCAACACGCCAGAACCCTGGCCCGACAGGTACTTCTGCACCAGCGCATGCTCGGCATGGTCGGGCAGGCCCGCGTAATTGACCCACTTCACGCGCGGATGCGCCTGCAGGTGCTGGGCGATCTTCAGGGCGTTCTGGCTGATGCGGTCCATGCGCAGGGCCAGCGTCTCGATGCCCTGAAGGATCAGGAAGGCATTGAAGGGCGA
>CAYPUS010000108.1:0-9406 GCA_964413815.1 uncultured Aquabacterium sp.
GCAGCTCGACCGTGCCCATCTCGCGCATGTACATGCGCACCGGGTCGGTCGTGCGGCCGAATTCGGAGTCCACCGTCGATAGGGCCGCTTCGGCTTCTTCTTCGGCTTCTTCTTCCGTCGCGGTGCTGGTGGCCGAGTTGGTCAGAAGCAGCGTGGCGGCATCGGGCGCCTGTTCGTAGACCGCCACGCCCATGTCGTTCAACATGGAGATGATGGCCTCGAGGATTTCGTTCTCGACCAGCTTTTCGGGCAAGTGATCGTTGATTTCCTGATGGGTCAGGAAACCGCGGGTCTTGCCCATCTTGATCAGGGTCTTGAGTTCCTGACGGCGCTTGTTGACTTCTTCTTCGGACAGCGCCGTGTCGTCGATGCCGAACTCGCGCATCAGCGCGCGCTCCTTGGCGCGCGAGACCTTCATGCGCAGCGGCTTGGCCTTGGGCTTGTCCTCGCTGGCATCGGCTTCGCCGCCTTCCGCGTCGCCTTCGCCAACGTCCAGATCCGCCTCGACGTCGGCCTCGATGTCACCCACATCGTCTTCGTCGAAGGAAGCCTTCTTCTTGGCTGCGGCACCCTTTGCAGCCGGCTCAGCCGCTTCCCCCGCGGCCGCCTTGGGCTTGCGGCCACGCTTCTTGGGCTCGCTCGGTGCTGCGACTTCCAGGGTGTCGACTTCCGCCGCTTTCGCAGTGGCGCGGGATTTGGCCTTTTTTTCGGAGGTTTTGTCGGCGGATTTACCCGTCACGGTCGATTCCAACACTGGGTCAGTTTGCTTCGCAGTACTTTTGGCGGCTTTGGTCGCAGCTTTTGCGGCGGCGGTTTTCGCGGTCATGCGCTTCCTCGAAAGAGAATTCTGGGTGCTTAACGAACCTTCCATTATCGCGCAAGGGAAGGGGGGCGTCAAAGAAACGTCCGGGATTCCGCCCCGGGCGCGTCGAAATAGGGGCGCCGCTACCCCGATATGGGGCGCCGCTGGCTGATTTCAAGTTTCATGTCCATGGTCAGCTTGAGCAGCTCCAGCTTGCGCGCCTCGGCGGCTTCGGACAGCTCTCCGGATTGCAGCAGCAAATCCAGTTCCTCCCGTAAAGCCACCAGTTCCAACGGCCGGATCATGCCCACGAGGGCTTCGACGGTTTCCTTGTCATCCGGCACGTCGACGAATTGCGCGATGCGTTGGGCCAGGGCGCGGAACTGGCGGGCTTCTTCCGCGTGTGCGCCGCTGTCGCCATCTCCGCCGTCTTCCTGTTCGTCGCCGCGCATCAGGCCCAGCAGCGTGGCCGAAGGCAGCAGCCCCTGGTCCAGCAGCATGCGGTCGAGCCAGCGGAAAAACGCGCCGTAGGGCTCGGGCTGGTCACACAGCAGGTCATGGGTGGCCGTGGGCAACTGTTCCCAGAAATCGCTGTGGCACACCAGGCACCAGACGATGCGGTCCAGCGGCGTGGCGGCCTGGGGCAGGGGGCGTTGCACGACGGGGCTGCCCCGGCTTTGCCAGCGCGAACCGCCTCGGCCCTGCCAGTTGGACTTCCAGGGCTTGCCGTCGCGGCGCCGGCCACCTTGACCACCGCCCTGGCCGCCGCCTTGCCAGCCACCCTGCCAGGAGGCGCTGGCGCCGTCGCCATAGTCGGTCTGGCCGGCATCTTCGTAGGCGTATGAGCCCGCGCCCGTCCAGTCCTCCGCGCCGCCGTCCGGCTCGAAGCTGGGCATGTCGTCGCCCCAGGGCGCGCCGTCGCTCCCGCCTGCATGACTGGAACCGGCCTGGCCCCCGGGGCCGCCGGACCGGCCTTGGCGGTCGCGGCCCTGTGCGCCCTGCCGGGCTTTTTGCAGGTGGTCGGCCAGGCGTTTGCGCACCTCGTCCGGCGCGGTGCGTGCCATCTGGGCCAACTCGTCGGCCACCAGGCCCTGCAAGGCACCTTCGGGAAATTGCGCGATCAGGGGAATGGCCTGCATCAGCAGGCGTGCGCGGCCCTCGGCGCTGTCCATGTCGCAATCGATGGCGGCGTGTTCCAGCACCTGGCGCGACAGGGGCACGGCCTGCTTGACGCAGGCCTCGAAGGCCTCGGGGCCGTTTTCGCGGATGTAGCTGTCCGGGTCGTGCTCGGCGGGCAGAAAGAGGAAGCTGATGCGGCGCTTGTCGGTGGCGTAGGGCAGGGTGGCTTCGAGCGCGCGGCCCGCGGCACGCCGGCCGGCCGCATCGCCGTCGAAGCTGAACACCACCTGGTCGGTGAAGCGAAACAGCTTTTGCGCATGCTCGGCCGTGCAGGCCGTGCCCAGGGTGGCCACGGCGTTGCCGAAACCCCACTGCGCCAGCGCCACCACGTCCATATAGCCTTCGGTGACGATGGCGTAGCCCTTGTTGCGCAGCGCCGCGCGCCCTTCGTAGAGACCGTAGAGCTCGCGTCCCTTGATGAAGACGGGGGTCTCGGGGGAGTTGAGGTACTTGGGCTCGCCCTTGTCCAGGATGCGCCCGCCAAAGCCGATGACCTCGCCCTGCGGGTTGCGGATCGGGAACATGATCCGGTCGCGGAAGCGGTCGTAGCGCTTGCCCGCCTCGCCGTTTTCACCCTCGTGGGTGATGACCAAGCCGGCCTCCACCAGCAGCGGGTCGTCGTACTTCGGGAAGGCGCTGGCCAGGCCGGTCCAGCTGTCGGCCGAGTAGCCCAGCCCGAAGCGTGCGGCGATCTCGCCCGTCAGACCCCGGCGCTTGAGGTACTGGATGGCCCGAGGCGAGCGCTTGAGTTGCTGCTTCCAGTGCTGCGCGGCCTTGCCCAGCACATCCGTCAGGCTCAGCTGCTTGGCCTTGGCCTGCTTTTGCCGTTCGCGTTCCTCGGGGCGGATGTTGTCGTCGGGCACCTGCATGCCCTGCATCTGCGCCAGGTCCTTGACGGCATCGACAAAACCCAGCCCGCCGTATTCCATCAAAAAGCCGACCGCATTGCCATGCACGCCGCAGCCAAAGCAGTGGTAGGTCTGGCGCGAGGGGCTGACGATGAAACTGGGGGATTTTTCGCCGTGGAAGGGGCACAGGCCCTTGAAGTTGATCCCGGCCTTTTTCAGGGTGACGTAGCGGCCCACCACATCGGCAACGTCCGTGCGGGCCAGCAGGTCCTGAATGAATGAGGGTGGGATCACGCGGGTGAAGCTTACAGAAAAACAAAGGGCCCCGACGCTGGCATGCGTGGGGGCCGTGGCCCTTGTCGGGCGGGGCTGAGGCCGGTGGCATCAGCCCGGAGGGCGGCTTATTTCGAGAGTGCTTCCAGCGCGCGGCCGGTGATCTCGTCGACCGAGCCCACGCCGCTGATCTTGCGGTACTGCGGCGCAACGGCATCGCCCGTGGCGGCCCATTGGCCGTAGTAGTCGACCAGGGGGCGGGTCTGCTGGTGGTAGACGTCCAGGCGCTTCTTGACGGTTTCTTCCTTGTCGTCGTCGCGCTGGATGAGCTCTTCACCCGTCACGTCGTCCTTGCCAGCCGTCTTGGGCGGGTTGAAGGTGACGTGGTAGGTGCGGCCCGAGGCCACGTGCACGCGGCGGCCGCTCATGCGCTCGATGATGGACGAGTCGGGGACGTCGATTTCCAGCACGAAATCGATCTTCACGCCAGCGGCCTTCATGGCTTCGGCCTGGGGAATCGTGCGGGGGAAACCGTCGAAGAGGAAGCCCTTGGCGCAATCGGGCTGGGCGATGCGGTCCTTGACGAGGCCGATGATGATGTCGTCGCTGACCAGACCGCCTGCATCCATGATTTTCTTGGCTGCCAGGCCCAGTTCGGTGCCTGCCTTGACGGCTGCGCGCAGCATGTCGCCGGTGGAGATCTGGGGAATGCCAAACTTCTGGCACAGGAACGCAGCTTGCGTGCCTTTTCCGGCGCCGGGCGCGCCCAACAGGATGAGTCTCATGTATCTCCTCGGGATCCAGTAGGACTGACGGAAGTTCCGTTCAGTCGGTCAAGGGCGGGAGGATAGCATGGGCATCCCCCTGCTCGGGATATGGGAATTACCGCCGGGTGGTCACGGGCATGCATCAGCCATGCCCGGCGGCGGGCCAAATTCAGTCCATGTCAGCCGCCGAAAGCCGCCCGGACGCGGGCCAGGTCCTCGGGTGTATCGACACCTGCTCCGGGGGCATTTGGCGTCACGTGCACAGCGATGCGCTCGCCATGCCACAGCACACGCAGTTGCTCCAGCGATTCGATCTGTTCCAGCGGGCTGGGCGGCAGCTGCGGGAAGCGCCGTAAAAAGCCGGCGCGGTAACCGTAGATGCCGATGTGCCGCAATGGGGCGGTCTGGCTGTCGACCCCATATGGGGCGCCCGGCGTGGGTGCATCGCGCCACCATGGGATGGGCGCGCGCGAAAAGTACAAGGCGCGGCCCTTCGCATCGGTGACCACCTTGACCACGTTCGGGTTGCCGAAGTGGGCGGGCTCCTCGATCGGGTGTGCGGCGGTGCTGACGACGCAATCCGGCCGGCTGCTCAGCTGCTCGGCGCAGGCGTCGATCAGGGTGGGGTCGATCAGGGGTTCGTCGCCCTGCACATTGACGACCGCGTCCGGTCCGTCCAGCCCGAGCAGCACACAGGCCTCGGCCAGGCGGTCGCTGCCCGTGGGATGGTCGGCGCGGGTCATCACGCAGCGCACGCCATGGGCCTCGCAGGCCTGCTGGATGCGGGCGTCGTCGGTGGCGACGACCACCTCCCTGGCCTGGCTCTGCCGGGCCTGCAGGGCCACGCGAACGATCATGGGCAGGCCGGCGATGTCGGCCAGCGGCTTGTCCGGCAGGCGCGTCGATGCCAGCCGGGCGGGGATCAGCACCGTGAAGCTCATGCCTCAGGCTCCGGTGCGCGGTGCGGGGGCGACCGGCACGTCGTTCTCGTCCAGCGGCATGGCCTCGGTCTCCAGCATCACGGGGATGCCATCGCGGATGGGAAAGCCCAGACGGTCGGCGTGGCAGATGAGGTAGCTGCCCTGAGGCTTGCGTTGCAGCGGGCCTTTGCAGACCGGGCAGACCAGCAGTTCAATGAGTCGTGTGTCCATGTCGGATCAGTCCTTGGTGCCGCGCTGCCCAGGGCGGGTGTCCGGGGCGCACGGCAGTGGTGTTGGGGCTTCAGTGGCTTCGTCTGGCCTTGAGCGATGCCAGCGCGGCATCCAGCGCAGTCCAGAACGAAGCTTCAGGCTGGAAGTCTAGTGCCGCCACCCACACCTGGGTGCCGGGGCGCTCGCGTGCCACGCGCTCGGGGTGCAGTTTGACGGCATCTTTCTCGGTGACGATGAGGTGCGGCGTGCCGGCAGGCCAGGGCAGGGTGCCGAAGTCGGCATGGTCGGCCAAGGGCAGGCCCTCAACCTGCCAGCCCCGCTGACGGAGGGCCTCGAAAAAGCGCTGGGGTTGCGCGATGCCCGCCAGCGCCATCACAGGCTGGCCAGCGGGGAGCGGCTCGGCCCGGGCTTTGTCGGCGGCGCTGCTTGCACGGCCGGCCCACCAGTCGGCCAGGCTGCACAGGGGGGCGGTCTGTCTGCGCGCCAGATGGCCGGGCAGGGCGGTGCTGGGGCGCGCGGCGTTGTACAGCACGATGGGCGCGGCGTTCAACTGGGGCGGCGGGGGCGCGTCGATGGGCTCGCGCAACGGGCCGGCCGGCAGCAGCCAGCCATTGCCCGCGCCCCGCTCATCGAACACGACCAGCTCGATGTCGCGTTGCAGGCGCAGGTGCTGCAGGCCGTCGTCGCACACCAGCAAATCGATCTCGGGATGGGCGCCCAGCAGGGCGTGCCCACCGGCGGCACGGTCCCGCCCCACCATGACGGGTGCGCCTGTCCTGCGCCAGATCAGCAAGGGTTCGTCGCCCGTGAGGGACGCATCCAGCGTCGGGCCTGACTCGGCATCGATCAGCACGTGCGCGCCAGCGCCGTCGGCACCCTGCGGACCCTCGCTGGCCTTGTAACCCCGGCTGAGCACACCGGGTCGCCAGCCTTGCTGGCGCAGGTGCTGCAGCACGGCGATCGTCGTCGGCGTCTTGCCGGCCCCGCCCACCACGCGGTTGCCCACCACCAGCACCGGCACGGGCAGCCGCTCCGAGGCCAGCCAGCCACGGTGATAGGCGGTGCGGCGCAGCGCGACAAGGGTGCGCATCAAGAGGCTCAATGGCCACAGCAGGCAGGCTGTGGGGCCCCTGCGCAGCCAGGCCTGGTTCAGGTGCGAGGCCAGGCTCATGGCGCGGTGCGGGTCGGTTTCGGGATCGGTGTCGTCAGGTGCGCCGCAAGGGGCCGCGCCATGGGCTTGAGCCGGATCAAGGCTCGTTGGCCGCCGCGCCATTCGGGCCGGCATCGGTCTGGCCTTGGGTCGCGAAGGTCAGCTGCGTCAGGCCCACGCGGCGCGACGCGTCCATCACGTTGATGACGCTCTGGTGGCTGGCCGATGCATCGGCCGTCACGATGACGACCGTGTCCTTGTCACCCGCGGCGGCACTGGCCAGGCCCGCTGCCAGCACCTCGACGCTGCGGCCTTCGAGCACATGCTGGTTGACCATGTAGCGGCCATCCGAGGTGACGATCACGACCATCTCCTTGGGCCGTGGCTGACTGGCCTGCGCGTTGGCCGTGGGCAGGTTGATCTTGAGTTCCGTCAGCTTCGAGTAGGTGGTCGTCAGCATCAGGAAGATCAGGACGACCAGCAGCACGTCGATGAAGGGGATCAGGTTGATCTCCGGCTCCTCGAGGTGCTGGTGCCGTTTGCGAAAGTTCATCGACATGGTGTTGCGCCGCCTTGTTGGGTCCTGCCGCCGTGTTGCCGTTTGTGTTGCGGGGGGCTCAGCGGCGGCTGTGCAGCAGGCGCATCAGATGCGGCACCATGCGCTCGGCGGCCTGCTCCATCGCCACGGTGTAGCCCTCGACGCGGGCGCGGAAGTGGCGGTAGAACATCAAGGCGGGGATGGCCACGATCAGACCGAAGGCGGTGTTGTACAGCGCCACCGAGATGCCGTGCGCCAGTTCCTGGGGGTTGCCGCCGGGCGAGGCCACGTTGGCGCCCGTCGCGCCGAAGATCTCGATCATGCCGATCACCGTGCCCAGCAGGCCCAGCAGCGGCGCGGCGCTGGCGATGGTGCCCAGCGCATTGAGGTTGCGCTCCATGTGGTGGATGGCGTCGCGGCCGGCCGATTCGAAGGCCCCGCGCAGATTGGCCTCGCTGATGCGGTGATCCGCGGCCGCGGCGCGCAGGCCCTGGGCCAGCAGCAGACCCAGCACCGAGTTCTCGGCGAGTTTGTTGATGGTGTCGGCCGGCGGCAGGCTGGCGCGCGTGACCGAGATCACTTCGTCGACCAGACGATTGGGTGCCACACGGGCTTCACGCAGGCTGAGGAAGCGTTCAATGACCAGGGCCAGGGCCACGATGGAGCACAGCACGAGGGGAATGATGGGCCAGCCGGCGGCTTGTAGGATCGACAGCAACAGAGGACTCCCGGGGATGAGGGCGGCGTGACAGGCAGCGCCTTGGCGCAGCTTGCGGCCGCAGCGAAAACAGCTTGGGATTATGGCGCCGAAAACCCGGCACCCTCTGTCGCGCGGCTGCCGCGACAATGCTCGGGATTTACCCCGAAGGCGGTGATGCCGGTCCTTGCTGGGCACGCATGTTGCGATGCGGCAATCATCCACCGAAGCTGTGGATAACTTTGTGGGTAAATGGCTTCCGTGCCGCGCTAAGGCCCGCCAAATCGCGGGTTTGTATAAATTGCTGCATTTTTCAGCACTCGTTTCTCCTTATAAATCAACCACTTAAGACAATGCCAAGGCGTCGTGACAGCGAAATGGCCCTGCAAGCCCAGTGTTGGCGCGGGTGTGGACTTGTATTGCCCCTGTTCTCCTGGGAGAGCGGCCCGTTCCGCACCGTTTCCTGCCGAGGTGGGGCATGAGCGCGGGTTTGCCGGAGCGTGCCAATGGCGGGGCGCGGGTGTGGGGCGTGGCGGCGCTGGTGCAGGCCGTTGGCGACACGCTGGCCACGCGCTTTGCCTCCTGCGTCGTGCGCGGCGAGATCAGCGGCTTCACCCGCGCGGCCAGTGGTCACGGCTACTTCACGCTCAAGGATGAGCACGGCAATGCCTCCTTGCGTTGCGCGATGTTCCGCCGGGCGCTGTCGCAGGTCGACTTCCAGCCGGGCGAGGGCATGCTGGTGGAGGCCCGGGGCAACCTGGCCGTCTACGAGGCGCGGGGCGAACTGCAGATGGTGGTCGAAGGGCTGCGCCGGGCGGGTGCCGGTGCGCTCTACGAGCAGTTCCTTCGGCTGAAGGCGCGCCTTGAAGCGCAAGGCCTGTTCGACGCAGGGCGCAAGCGCCCAATCCCCAGCTATCCGCGCCGCATCGCGGTGGTGACCTCGCTGGCCGCGGCGGCCCTGCACGACGTGCTGACGGCCTTGCGACGCCGCTCGGGCCATGTCGAGGTCGTCGTCTCGCCATGCGCGGTGCAGGGTGCCGAGGCCCCCGCGCAGATCGTCGATGCCTTGGCGGCTGTGCGTCTGGCTCACGTGGCTACGCCCTTTGATGCCGTCATCGTCTGCCGCGGTGGTGGCTCGATGGAGGACCTGTGGGCCTTCAACGACGAGCGCGTCGTGCGCGCCATCGTGGCCTGTCCCGTGCCGGTGGTGTGCGGCGTGGGTCACGAGACCGATGTGACGCTGGCCGATTTCGCAGCCGACCTGCGCGCTCCGACCCCGACCGCCGCGGCGGAGTTGGTGGCACAAGGGCGCGAGGCCTGCCTGACGCAGCTCGATGCCATCGAGCGGCACATGCGCCATCGCCTGCACCAGCGGCTGGACAACCTTGCGCAGCGCCTGGATCACGCCGCGATGCGGATGGCGCGTCCCGCGCAGGTCGTACACCGGCATGCCCAATCGCTTGGGCTGATCGAACACCGCATGCTGGCCGCCTGCCGCCAGCGCGTGCGCACGGCCACCGACAAACTGCCGGCCTTGCAGGACCGCATGGCTCGCGCCGTGGCGGTGCAGCAGTCGCGCCAGCAGCATCGGCTCGATGCATGGGACGCGCGCCTGCATGCGCTGGACCCGCGCAAGGTGCTCGAGCGGGGCTATGCCTGGCTCAGCCATTCGGATGGCCAGCCGATCACGCGGGCCGCGCAGGCCCGGGCTGGCGACGTGTTGCAAGGGGTGATGGCCGACGGGGTGTTGCGTCTGAACGTCACCGGCGTCGAGCGCGATCCACCGGCCGAATCCTGACGAGGCCGGCAGCAGGGCTTGCGCGCGCGCCTTGTGCCGTTTTCGCATATGCATGTCCCAGGAAAATTGGCCCTTTGCCCTGGCACGCAAGGCTGGCTTGCCTACAATCGCCGATCAGGATTTTTTCCCCCACTTTCAGGAACCAGCACCATGGCACACACGCTTCCTCCTCTGCCGTTCGCCCAAGACGCACTGGCGCCGCA
>CAYPUS010000109.1:0-9392 GCA_964413815.1 uncultured Aquabacterium sp.
CCGTGCCCAGGTCGGCCAGGCACAGCTCGGTCTGGATGACCTCGATGTCGGCGATGGGGTCGACCTTGCCGGACACGTGGACCACGTTGTCATCCTCGAAGCAGCGCACCACATTGACGATGGCGTCCGTCTCGCGGATGTGCGAGAGGAACTGGTTGCCCAGGCCTTCGCCTTTGGAGGCGCCAGCCACCAGGCCCGCGATGTCCACGAACTCGACGATGGCCGGCAGCACGCGCTCAGGCTGGACGATCTCGGCCAGCGCCTGCAGGCGCGGATCGGGCACTTCCACGACGCCCACATTGGGCTCGATCGTGCAGAAGGGGTAGTTCTCGGCCGCGATGCCGGCTTTGGTCAGGGCGTTGAAAAGGGTGGACTTGCCGACGTTGGGCAGACCCACGATGCCGCATTTGAGGCTCATGGCGGTTCCTGATGGATGGAAACGGGACGAAAACGGAAAAAGGTGTCGAACCCGGCGCGGCCTGCGCCGCAGGGCGCCGAACCGGCCATTTTACGTTACGCGCCCGAATCGATCGCCTGGGCCGCTTCGGAACCCGGGCCGGCGGGCTGCATGCGCGCACGCGCCTGCCCCTGCGCCGACCAGTACAGCACCTCGTCGATGAGCTGCCGGCGGTCCACCGGCTTGGTCAGGACATTGCTCATGCCGGCTTCCATGCAGGTGCGGCGGTCGTCCTCGAAGGCATTGGCCGTCAGGCCGATCACGGGCAGCTGGCGGCTGCGCTCCCCGGCGTGGCCCTCGCGCAGCGCCTGCGTGGTCTGCAGGCCATCCATGCCGGGCATGCGCCAGTCCATCAGCACCACGGCTGGGTGGCTGGCGCCATGGTCTTCGCGCAGCCAATCAAGTGCCGTCTGGCCGTTGTCCACCTCGTGCACCTGCGCCCCCGCCAGGCTCAGCACCTCGACCGCCAGCATGCGGTTGACGTCGTCGTCGTCCACCACCAGCACGGACAGGCCGTCCAGGCGCCGCTGGGGCGCGGCCGGCGCCAGGCTGCCATGGCTGGCATCCCGCAGCACGGGCAGCGGCAGGTCCACATCGATGCGCGTGCCCTGGCCGGCCTTGCTGCGCAGCCTCAGCCGCCCGCGCATCAGCGTCACCAGTTCCTGGGTGATCGTCAGGCCCAGGCCCACGCCGCCATGGTTGCGGGTGCTGCCGCTGTCGGCCTGGTAGAAGGCGTCGAAGACCTTGCTCTGGTCCGTCTCGCTCAGGCCCTCGCCGGTGTCCATCACGCTCAGGCGCACCCAGGCCTCGCCCCCCGGCTCGGCAGCGGGCAGGTCGCGCAGCGTCAGGCTGACATGGCCTTGCTGGGTGAACTTGGCGGCATTGGCCAGCAGGTTGATCAGCACCTGGGTCAGGCGCAGTTCGTCGCCCATGCGCCAGGGCGGCAGATCGTGCGGGATGCCGGTCAGCAGCTTGAGGCCCTTGAGCTCGGCCATGGGCTTGACGGATGCGCAGGCCTTGTGCACGACGGCGTGCAGATCCATGGGCTGCTCGACCGGATCGATCTTGCCCGACTCGATGCGTGAGAGCTCCAGCACCTGGTCGATCAGGCTGAGCAGGTGCTGGCCGCTGGCCTGGATGGTGTGCAGCAGACGCGCGTCGCGGGCCTCGTCGCGTGGCAGGCCGCCCGCGGCCTTGTTGACGTCGGCCATCAGGTCGGCCGACACCAGCATGGCGTGAAGAGGGGTGCGCAGCTCATGGCTCATGACCGCCAGGAAGCGGCTCTTGGCGCGGGATGCCGATTCGGCCGCGTCGCGGGCCCGGGCCAGCTCTTCGGTGCGGTGCTGCACCCAGGAATCGAGCGCGGCGCGTGCGTCGCCATGCCCGTGGCTGTGCCCGGCGACGATGAGACCCACGCCGTGCTTGAGGCGGTCCACGCTGATGAGGGTGACCAGGAAGGTCAGCTGCATCAGCACGCCGTTGATGATGAGCGATTCCATGACGGCCGTCCAGGCCGGGTCGCTGGCGGTCAGCCCCAGCCAGACCGCCGGCACGGCCACGATGGCCAGCATCAGCAGGGACAGGCGGACCGCCCAGCGCCAGGGGAAGGCCAGGTGCAGCAGCAGCGACACCACCGGCATCCACTGGAAGTTGTTGGCCACCCAGTAGGGCGAGACGGCGTGCCGGTTGAAGAACACCGCGCTGACCGTGGTGACCACGAAATACAGGCCCAGGCCGCCGGCCGCCACGCGCTGGGTGGTCAGCAAGGTGTCGGGGAATTGGCGCAGCGTGCGGTAGAGCGCCAGCATCAGCAGGCCCAGGGCCGGCTGGGCCCAGCGGTCATGCGGAGCGCTGACACCCAGCAGCAGTTCGGCCACCCACAGCAGCAAGGCCGCCATGGCCGCGATCAAATAAATGCGCAGGGCCGTCTTGCGCTCGATCAAGGACAGGTAGCGTTCGTGGCCCGGCTTGGCGCCTGGCTCGGTGCCGGCGGGTTCCGCCTGGGCGAAAGAGGAAGCGTGCCTCAAAACGGACCTCCAGGCGCTATCTGCTGACATTGACTCCCCGATGGGCATTCGGTATTGCTGCAATCCATATTAGATTAATGGACCTGCAAGGCTTTACGGATGTTTCCCCAAGGCCGTTGCAAACGTTTACGGCTCTTCTTTTCAAGTTTGAACGACCTCATGGGCAAGCCCGGTTTTGATGTATGCGTGAGCGGCTCCGGCGCGGTGGCGATGAGCCTGGCGCTGGCCTTGTCCGCCGAGGGCTGGAAGGTGGCATGGGCGGGCGCGCCTCAGGCCCGCACGAGTGGCCACGGCGATGGCCGCACCGATGTGCGGACCTATGCGCTCAACGCCCGCGCCATCCAGTTGCTGGAGCGGCTCAGGGTCTGGCCTGCGCTCAAGGAATGGGCCGCACCGGTCTACGAGATGGATGTGCGCGGCGACCACGGTGGTGCGCTGTCGTTCACCGCCTGGCAGCAGTGCGTGGCCGAACTGGCCTGGATCGTCGATGCGGCGGCCCTGGAGCGCCTGCTGCGCGAGGCGCTGCGTTTCGCTCCTGGTGTCGATGCGGTGCCGCCCCTGTCTGACGAGGGTGTGCCGCCGGTGAACGCCTCGCTGCTGGCCATCTGTGAAGGCCGGCACTCGGGCACCCGGACGGCCCTGGGCATCGAGTTCGCCCGCCATGAATACGGGCACTGGGGCGTGGCCGCGCGCCTGAAGGCTTCACAAGCCCACCATGGCGTGGCCCGCCAGTGGTTCCGCTCGCCCGATGTGCTGGCGCTGCTGCCTTTCAACCAGCCTGATCCCGATGCGTCCTATGGCCTCGTGTGGTCCCTGCCACAGGCTCGGGCCGAGCAGTTGCTGGCGCTGTCCCCTGAGGCCTTCGAGCAGGCCTTGCAAGATGCCTTGCGGCAGTCCGATCCCGCCACGCAGGAGACGGTGGGCAGCTTGACACTGGCGTCGCCGGTGATGTCGTGGCCCCTGGCCGTGGCCCAGGCTTCGCGCTGGAGCGGTCCCGGCTGGGTGCTCTTGGGCGACGCGGCCCACCAGGTCCATCCGCTGGCCGGCCAGGGCCTCAATCTGGGGCTGGCCGATGTGGACACCCTGGTGGCGGTGCTGCGCCAGGCCCGCCGCGACGAGCCCTGGCGCACCCCTGGCGACGAGCGCACACTGCGCCGCTATGCCCGCCAGCGCGAGTGGCCGACCCGTGCCATGTCCGGGCTCACGGATGGCCTGCTGCACCTGTTCGCCGACGAGCGTGCGCCGCTGCGCGAAGTGCGCAATGTGGGCATGGGCGTGGTGCAGCGCATGGGACCTTTGAAACGCTGGCTGATCGGCCGCGCGCTGGATGCCCGATGATGCGGGAGCAAGCTGCTGTTGCTTTGCGCTGCCGCCAGGATGTGACACGCCGGTGAAGACACCGGCCAACCGAGAAGGATGCTGAGATGTTTGCCCCTGTTCGAGGCCTTGCACTGGCCTGTACCGCCCTGGTCCTGAGCGCCGCCGCGCATGCCCAGTCCGAGCTGCCCGCCGCCCAGTTGTCGGCCCTCAAGGCCAAGCTGGCGCAGCGCATGACCAGCCTGCCGCCCATCGATGCCGCGCGCACGACGCCCATCAATGGCCTGATCGAGCTGCGCGTTGGCAACAACGTGCTCTACACCGATGCCAGTGGCGATTTCGTCGTCGATGGGCACATCCTGGACACCCGCTCCCAGCGTGACCTGACGCAAGAGCGTCTGGACGAGATCAACAAGATCGACTTCGCCGCGCTGCCTTTCAAGGACGCCGTGGCCTGGAAGAGCGGCAACGGCAAGCGCCGGCTGGCCGTGTTCGCCGACCCGAACTGCGGCTATTGCAAGCAGCTCGAGCGCGAACTGCAGCAGCTCAAGGACGTGACCGTCTACACCTTCGTGGTGGCCATCCTCGGTGATGACTCCAAGACCAAGGCCAACAACATCATGTGCACCAGCAACCGCACCCAGGCCTGGCTGGATTGGATGCTGCGCGGTGTGGCGCCCGCGCGCGCCATGGGCATGTGCAACACGCCGGTGCAGCGCAACCAGGCGCTGATGCAGAAGTTCGGCGCCAATGGCACACCGGCCATCTTCTTCGAAGACGGCAGCCGACTGCCCGGCGCCGCGGCGAAGGCCACGATCGAGCAACGCCTGGATCGCGCCGCCAAGGCCGGTTGAACCCGCCCCGGAGGCTCCGGGGGGGCGCCAAGCGAGGGGCTTTGGCGCCCCATCGCCAAACAATCATGGGGCCGATGCGGCGCCTTCATTGAGCGTGCCCGCTTCGGCCGATGACGCGGCCGCTGCAGGGGACGCCGCCCGCGTTGCCACCTCGCCCGGGGTCTGCTGGGGCGCGCCTTCCAGCCGCATGTCAAGGTAAAACTCGTCGCTCCACCGTGTGTAGATGCGCACCGGCAGGTACTGCAGCCCGGGCGCGAACCAGATCTCGCCGGACAGGTTCTCTTTGTCCTGGATCAGGCGGCGCGGCTTGACGTGCACGGCGGGGATCTCGCCGATCGCGGTGGCGATTTTTTCTTCCCCGATCACGTCGTAGGCCAGGGCCTCCGTCCTCTTGGTCCACGCGATGGGGATCTCGATGGCATTGCCGGCACGCAGCTGCTCGGGCCGCATCATGAATTGGTAGGCCAGATGGATGAGCTGGCTGACCGGGTCCTGCATGTCGGGCGTGCGCGCCACGCGCTCGCCGGTGCTCAACACGACCTCATCATCCTCGAAGCGCAAGGTGTTGACCTTCGCGCTGCGCAAGAGCATGCGGTTGACGCTTTCATACCGCTGGGGCGACAGGCCCTGGGGCGTGATGGTGCCCTCGCTGGTCATGCGGATGCCGCCCAGGATGGCCACGCTGGCTTCCATGTGCACCTGGTAGCGCGTTCCCTGTCGCACCCATTCGACGTAGGCGTTGCCGTAGAAGGGGCCGCGGTAATTGCCTTCGAGCTTGTAGCGCACCCGGGTGGCCCGGGGCCAGACGAAGGTGGGACCAGACCGGATCTGTTCTCCGGTGAGGGACGCCGCAGGGGGCAGCGCCGCGGTCTGCGGGCCCGAGGCCGGCTCGCTGGGCGCTGATGCGGGGTCCGGCGCGGCAGGCTGCGTTTCGGGCGAAGACGCGTTGAGCGAAGGCGCGTCCGCCTCGGCCATCACGGTGTCCGCGATGTGCTCGGGTTCGGACGCGGGCGCCTCGGGCGCCTCCGGTGCGGATGCGGCCTCAGGCGGCGGCACGGCCTTTTTCTTCTTCTTGACAGGCTTGGGAGAGCGCGGCGGAGGTGGCGGGGGCGCAGGTGGCGCCGCCACGGCCACAGGCGGTGCGCTCAGCTTCACCTCTGAGACATAGGTCGCCTGCATGCGCTGGATACCCGGTGGCGGCGGCACCGCCAGGTGCGCCATGCGCTCCGACACCTCATGCGTGAGCCACAGGTGCAGCGCCAGCACCGCCAAGGTCAGCGCGGCCAGGGGCCGCCAGCGGCGCCGGCCGGGCGCCGCCTGGGACAGGCTGGGCCTCGATGGGCTGAGCCCGGCGGGCCTGGGGTCGGCGGGCATCGCAGTTCAGATGGGCAAGTCGAGGCAACAGAGGACAAGAGGCGGCAAAGCCAGCGCGCTCAGGCCAGCAGCCAGCCATGGCGGCGACGCCGGATGGCATCGGCCAGCGGCGCCTGCTTCTCGTCAGCGAGCGACAGGGTCACCACTTCGGGACGGTGCGCTTCGCTGGCCAGTTCGGCCAGCACATCACCAGCGGCCTTGCTTGTGCGTGCCTTGCGCTGAGCTGCCGCCGTCGGCTTGGCCGCGGCCTGGGTGGCCGGGATCGTCAAAGACACCAGGCGCTGGTCACGGCCGACCAGCAGCGTCTGTGCGCGGCAGGCATCGTGCCATTGCGCCAGATCGTCGCTGCGCTTGAGGCGCCAGCCATCCAGGGCGATCAGCTCATCGCCGACGTTCAGGCCGAAGCCCTCGGCCAGTCCATGGCGCATCACCGCCTGGACCTTGGCCGCGCCATTGGCGTCCTGCACACGCACGCCCCATTGCTGTGTCAGCGAGCCCGGCTTGCTGCGCCAGCCCACGCCGTGCTGGGTCAACAGGGTCTGCAAGGGCAGGTCGTCGCAGCCTTCGGTCCAGCGAGTCAGCAGGGCCTGCCAGGCATCCAGCAGCGAGGTCTTAGCGGGGAAGGGCATCAGCCCCGGCAGGTGACCGGCCTCGTCCGCCAGCGCCTGGGCCACGTCCACCTGCGTGATCGGGCGTTGCAGTTGCCACAGGCGCTGCATCACGCCATCGAGTGCCGGCTGACGGCCATCGTCCCTGGCGGGCAGTTGCCGCAGCGTCAGGTCCAGACACAGGCCCACCAGCGCGCCCTTGGTGTAGTAGCTCACGGTGGCGTTGGCAGTGTTCTCGTCGGGGCGGTAGTAGCGCGTCCACGCATCGAAGCTGGCCTGGGCCACGCTGAAGTCCAGGCGGCCGGGGGTGGCCAGCACCTGGTTGACCGTCTTGCTCAACAGCTTGAGGTAGGCGGCCGCGTCGATCAGGCCGGTGCGCAGCAAAAACTGGTCGTCGTAATACGAGGTGAAGCCCTCGAAGAACCACAGCATGCGCGTGTGGTTCTCGCGCGTGTAGTCATAAGGCGCGAACTCGATGGGCTTGAGCCGCTTGACGTTCCAGGTGTGGAAGTACTCGTGGCTGATCAGGCCCAGCAAGGTGGTGTAGCCATCGGTGTGGACGGGCCGGCCCTGGCGCGGCACGTCCTTGCGCGAGCAGATCAGCGCCGTGCTCTGGCGGTGTTCCAGCCCGCCGTAGCCATCCTCGACCACGTTGAGCATGAACACATAGTGATCAAACGAAGGCTTGCGCCGCCCGTGCCAGAAGGCGATCTGGGCTTCGCAGATCTTGCGCGTGTCATCCAGCAGCTTCTGGCCATCCAGGTCGGCGGGGGCGCCGGCCACGACGAACTCGTGCCGCACGCCGCGTGAGATGAACTCGCCCCGCCAGAAGGTGCCCAGCTCGACCGGGTGGTCGACCAGAGCGTCGTAGTCGGGTGCCTCGTAGTCGCCCAGGCCCTGCGCATTGACGCGCACGGCCGGCAGCGCGGTGGCCACTTCCCAGCCTTTGGGCAGCCCGGCGATCTGCACGGCCTGCGGCTGGTCCTCGAAGCCATGGGCTTTCAGGAACACGCTGGTGCCGTTGAAGAAACCGCGCTGGGCGTTGAGGAAGGCCGCGCGCACCGAAGTGTCGAAGGCATACACCTCGTAGGAGATGGTCAGGGCCCCGCTGCCTTGCGCCTGGACGGACCATGTGGCCTTGTCCTGCGGGGTGACCTGAAGCTGGCGGCCGCCTTGGCTGGCCGTGATCGGCGACAGGTGTCGCGCAAACTCGCGCACCAGATAGCTGCCAGGGATCCAGACCGGCAGGCTCAGCACCTGCGGGCTTTGCGGGCGTGCGATGCGCAGCGTCACCTTGAAGCGGTGCGCCGCGGCGTCCGCCACCTCGATGCGGTAGCTGATGGGTTGGGGCCGCTTGGCTTGTTTGGCTTGTTTTGCCGAAGGGTAAACCTGTGTCATGCGATTCAATCGATTCAGATCTGCGCGGCTGCCAGGAAGCAGCTCAGGCTGGCAACCAAGGTGAGCCGAAAACGCAGCGTCAGCCAGCCCGCCACGCCGAGTTCCGGGTAGAGCTTGCGGTCGGTGAGGTAGCAGGCAATGAGCAGCACGCCGAGCACCACCAGCCCGGCATGCGGTGGCATCAAGAGGGCGATCCAGCCCGAGAGCATGTAGATGGCGCCCGCCCACACGGCGCGCGGCTGCACATCGGGCACCGCCTGGCCGCCTGCGTTGCGCAGCATGAGCAAGCCCCAGAGCAGGCCTCCGAGAAAGGCCACCGCCAGCGCGGCATAGCTGCTCAGGGCGAAGACGACGAAGTTGAACGGCTCGTCCTCGACGCGGCCCGTCAGCAGGAACACGAACAGCGCGCCGGCGACAAATGGCGCCAGCCCCGCATAGGCCAGCTTGCGGCTCAACTCGTCGGGTTTGGCGGCCTGCGCCAGGGTGGAAGGGGGGGTGGAGTCGTTCATGAAGGCGGTCTGAGGCAAGGCTTTCATTGTCGCAAGAAGCCGGCAGGCTTGCCGGTGCTTCATGGCGCGCAATCAGGCGAGCCAGCAGAAAACAGCCGGTACGTCGGCGGGCAGTGTCAGGTTTTGCTGACGCCAGCGCGCCACCGTGTCGGTGCGGCTCCAGCCGCCGGGCAAGGTCAGGCCGCAACTGACGCTCAGCAGCGTCGTGGGCTGCAGGGCTTGCACCAGGGCTTGCCAGATCGCGGCATTGCGGTAGGGCGTCTCGATCACCAGTTGCGTCTGGTGGGCCTTGCGCGAGAGTTGCTCCAGTTCGCGGATGCGGGCGCTGCGCTGGGCGTTGTCCACGGGCAGGTAGCCGACGAAGGCGAAGCTCTGGCCATGCAGGCCACTGGCGGCCAGGGCCAGCACCAGGGAGCTGGGGCCCGACAGGGCCACGACTTCGATGCCCGCCTGATGGGCCGCCAGCACCAGCGCCGCCCCGGGGTCGGCCACACCAGGCAGCCCGGCTTCGGAGATCAGGCCCAGATCATGGCCGGCCAGGGCAGGGGCCAGCAGCGCGCGCATGGCTTCTTGGGCGCCCTTGTCGCTGGCCGCCTTGTCGCCACCTTTGTGCACTTTGTCGCCGCCACCTCCGCCTCCGCCACCCTTGGGCGGACGCGGCAGTACCTGAATGTCCTGCTCCTGCAGCGGCGCGGCCAGGGGCAGCACCTCGGCCACGCGTTTGAGAAAGGCCCGCGTCGTCTTGGCGTTCTCGGCGACCCAGTGGCGCAGTTGGGCTGCGGCCTCGATCGCCCCCATGGGCAGCACCTTGCGCAGATCCGGCAGCGGCACACCTTCCCCCTCGGTGC
>CAYPUS010000110.1:0-358 GCA_964413815.1 uncultured Aquabacterium sp.
CCCGTCGCCGTGTTCTTATACATGGGCTTCGAGCACAGCATCGTCAACATGTTCCTCTTCCCCTCGGGTCTGATGCTGGGCGGCCAGTTCACGCTGATGGACTACCTGATCTGGAATGAGATCCCCACCGTGCTGGGCAACCTGGTGGGCGGCCTGACCTTCGTGGGCGCCACGCTGTACTCCACCCACTACAAGACGGCCGCCAAGCGTCTGGCCTGAAGTGGCCTTGTCTGCGGTGGTGAACCCTGAGGACCGCGGCTTGCGCATCGCACTGGGCCAACATTCCCAGGCGGGACGCAAGCCGCTCAATCAGGATTTCCACGGCGCCGCCATCCCTAGCGGCGCCAAGCTGGCCAGC
>CAYPUS010000110.1:368-9300 GCA_964413815.1 uncultured Aquabacterium sp.
CGCCATCGCCCTGGCCGACGGCATCAGCAGCAGCGCCGTCAGCCATTACGCCAGCGCCGCCGCCGTGCGCGGCTTCCTGGACGACTACCTCTGCACCTCGGAAGCCTGGCCGGTGCGGCGCGCCGCCCAGCGCGTGCTGGACGCCACCAATTCCTGGCTGCATGCCCAGACCCTGCGCAGCGATGCCCGCTTCGACAAGGACCGGGGCCACGTCTGCACCTTCAGCGCCCTCATCCTCAAGGGCCGCCAGGCCCACCTGCTGCATGTGGGCGACGCGCGGGTCTACCGCCTGCATGCGCAAGCCCTGGAGCAGTTGACGCAGGACCACCGGGTCGGGGTCGACTCCGGTCAGACCTATCTGGGCCGCGCGCTGGGCGCCGGCCCCACCGTCGAGATCGATTACCGCTGTTGGGACACCGAGCCCGGCGAGGTCTATGTGCTGGCCACCGACGGCGCCTACGAACACCTGGCCGCCGCCGACATCCATGCCGCGCTGGCCCGGCATCCCCAAGACCTCGATGCCGCCGCCGCAAACCTGACCGAACTGGCACTGGCGCGGGGCAGCGAAGACAACCTCACCCTGCAACTGGTGCGCATCGAAGCCCTGCCCGATGTGCCCTTGCAGCAGACGATGGCCCAGGGCGAAGCGCTGGCGCTGCCGCCACCCCTGCGCCCCGGCATGGCCTTCGAGGGCCACACCCTCGTGCGCGAACTGCATGCCAGCGCGCGCAGCCAGGTGTTCCTGGCGGTGGACGAGACCAGCGGCCAGCAGGCGGCCCTCAAGGTGCCTTCCGTTGATCTGCGGCAGGATGCGGCCAGCCTTGACCGATTCCTGCTGGAAGAATGGATCGCCCGCCGCCTCGACAGCCCCCATGTGGTCAAGGCCGCCGCCGCCGAGCGCCCGCGCGCGCACCTCTTCGTGGCCATGGCCTATGTCGAAGGCCAGACCCTGGCGCAGTGGATGACCGACCATCCTCGCCCCGACCTGGACGAGGTGCGCGGCCTGATCGCCCAGATCGCCCGCGGGCTGCAGGCCTTTCACCGCAAGGAGATGCTGCACCAGGACCTGCGGCCAGAAAACCTGATGATCGACCGCACCGGCACCGTCAAGATCATCGACCTGGGCGCCGTCCACGTGGCCGGCCTGAGCGAGGGCACCGCACGCGCCCAGCCCGATGCCATCGTCGGCTCGCTGCAGTACACCGCACCGGAATACTTCACCGGCGGCGTGGGCAGCGCGCGCGCCGAGCTGTTTTCGCTGGCCGTGCTGGCCTATCAGATGCTCACGGGCCAGCTGCCGTATGGCCTGCAGGTCACGCGCCTGCGCACACCGGCCGATGCGTGCCGGCTGCGCTACACGTCCATCCGCGAGCACCGGCCCGATCTGCCCGCCTGGCTCGATGCGGTGCTGCGCCGCGCGCTGCACCCCGAGCCCGGCCGGCGCCAGGAAGCCTTGTCGGCCTTTGTGCACGACCTGCATGCGCCAGGCCCCGAATACCAGCGCCTGCGCCCGCCCCCTCTGGTTGAGCGCAACCCGGTGGTCTTCTGGCAGAGCCTGACCCTGATCCTGGCGCTGCTCGTCGTGGTGCTGAGCTGGCGGTTGCTTACGGCGTGATTCAGGGAGTGATGGCCACCTTCAGCACGCCATCGCGCTGGTTGCCGAACAGCTCGTAGGCCGACTCGATCTCGTCGAGCTTGAAGCGGTGCGTCACCATCGGCGCCAGATCGAGGCGCCGGGCCTGGATCACCGACATCAAGCGGCGCATGCGTTCCTTGCCGCCGGGGCACAGGGTCGTGATGATCTGGTGGTCACCCAGGCCCGCTGCGAAGGGCCCCAGCGGGATCTTGAGGTCACCCGAGTAGACGCCCAGGCTGGACAAGGTGCCACCCGGGCGCAGCACGCGCAGGCAGGCTTCGAAGGTCGCCTGCGTGCCAAGGGCCTCGATGGCCACGTCCACGCCCCGCCCGTTCGTCAGGCGCATGATCGCCTCGACCGGGTCCTCCTTGCTGGCGTCCACCACGAGGTCGGCACCCATCTGACGCGCCACCTGCAGGCGCCCGGCCAGCCTGTCGACGCCGATGACGGTGGTGGCGCCGCTGAGCTTGGCGCCAGCCGTCGCACACAGGCCGATGGGGCCCTGCGCGAAGACGGCCACCGTGTCACCGATCCGGATGTTCGCGCGCTCGGCGCCGCTGAAGCCGGTGGACATGATGTCCGGGCACATCAGCACCTGCTCGTCGGTCAGGCCATCGGGCACCGGCGCGAGGTTGACCATGGCATCGGGCACCAGCAGGTATTCGGCCTGGCAGCCATCGATGGTGTTGCCAAAGCGCCAGCCGCCCATGGGCTTCCAGCCGTGGGCCGTGCCCGCGCCATCCTGGGAGCAGGTGCCGCACAGGCAGGCGTTGCTCCAGCCGCTGGGCGTGATGGCGCCCGCGATCACGCGCTGGCCTTCCTGGTAGCCCTTGACGGACGAGCCCAGCTTGTGGATCACGCCCACCGGCTCGTGCCCGATGGTCAGCCCCCGCTCGACGGGGTACTCGCCTTTGAGAATGTGGATGTCGGTGCCGCAGATCGTGGTGGTGGTGACCTTGATCAGGGCGTCGAGCGGGCCCACGTCAGGGATCGGCTTCTCGTCGAGCACGATGCGGCCGGGTTCCACGAAGATGGCGGCTTTCATCTTGGGCATGTCATTCTCCTTATGTGTGCCCGGGTGCGGGCTTTGGTGTGCTTCGTGATGGTCTGGCGATCTTGCGACGCTGGCCGCGAACCGCCTTGATGTACATCAAGCGCACAGGCCGACCTCGATGGGAAGCTTTTGGGATCACCCCTCGACAAGACAAAGGATCCCGATGCAGCTTGCATTCTTTGGTGCCACCGACACCGTGACCGGCTCCCGCTACCTCTTGAGCGGCCCTGACGGCGGCCGCATCCTGGTCGATTGCGGCCTGTTCCAGGGCCTCAAGCAGTTGCGTCTTCGCAACTGGGACACCCTGCCCTTCGACGCCTCGCAGATCGATGCCGTGCTCCTGACCCACGCACACATCGACCACAGCGGCTACCTGCCGCGGCTGATCAAAGAGGGTTTCAAGGGCCATGTGTACTGCACGCACTCGACGCTGGCCCTGTGCGAGTTGCTGCTGCCCGATGCGGGCCGCCTCCAGGAAGAGCAGGCAGAGTTCGAGAACCGCCACAAGCTGTCCAAGCACCCCCAGGCTCTGGCGCTCTACACCGAAGAGGACGCCCGCCGGGCTCTCAATCGGATGATTCCGATTGATTTCGATGAGCGCTTCTCGCCCCTGGAAGGCTGGTCCGCGCATTTCCGGCCCGCGGGCCACATCCTGGGCGCGGCCAGCATCAAGGTCACGCATGGGGGGCGCAGCGTGCTGTTCTCGGGCGACCTGGGCCGCAGCGACGACCTGGTGATGAAGCCGCCCGCCCACCCCGAAGCGGCCGATGTGCTGGTGGTCGAGTCCACCTATGGCGACCGGCTTCACCAGGACGCCGATGTGCTGGCACAACTGGCCGATGTCATCAACCGCACGGCGGCCCGAGGCGGCCAGCTCATCATCCCTGCCTTTGCCGTGGGCCGCGCACAGACCCTCCTGCACTGCATCTCGCAGCTCAAGCTGGCCCACCGCATCCCGGACCTGCCCGTCTTCCTCAACAGCCCCATGGCCACCGACGCCACACGGATCTACAGCCAGCATGCCGGGGAGCACCGTCTGAGTGAGCAGGACTGCCATGCCCTCGGGCAGGTGGCCAAGTTCACACGCACCGTGGAAGAGTCGATGGCGCTCAACCACATGCGCTGGCCATCGGTCATCGTCTCGGCCAGCGGCATGGCCACGGGTGGCCGCGTGCTGCATCACCTCAAGGCCTATGCGCCCGATCCCAAGAGCACGATCCTGTTCGCCGGCTACCAGGCGGCGGGCACGCGCGGCGCCACGCTGGTGGGCGGCGCCCGCAGCGTCAAGATCTTCGGCGAATACGTCACGGTGCGGGCGGAGGTGGCCAACCTGGACATGCTCTCGGCCCACGGCGACCGCGACGACCTGCTCGACTGGATGGCCGCCATGCCCCAGCCGCCGCGCAAGGTCTACATCACGCATGGTGAGCCGGCGGCGGCCGATGCGCTGCGGCTGGCGATCCAGGACCAGATGGGATGGGCGTGCGAGGTGCCAGAGTACCGGCAGGTGGTGACCATCTGAATGGGCCAATGAAGGAGGCCAATGAAGGAACGCTGATTGCTGGGGCGTTCCCATGCGCGCCTTGGCTTTCCTGACGACGATATGGACCTTGCTCGGGCCTTCCGTGGCCCTGGCTTGTGGACGGTGCGCGCCGTTGGTCGGGTCGGCCGTTTTCAATGCCGGCTTCCTTGCCCAGTTGCTGCCCTTGCTGGCACCGCTTGCCCTGATCGCGGCCCTGGCCTGGTTTGTCTGGCGGCGGGACATTCACTGAAAGGCGCGCCCCATGAACGAACGCATCGGCCCCCTCATCGCCGCCGGTCTGCTGCTGGGCGCCGGCCTGGGCGGTCTGGCAGACGGCATCGTGCTGCACCAGATCCTGCAGCTGCACAACATGCTCTCAGCCAGGATCCCGCCCGACAACCTCGTCGACGTCAAGATCAACATGGTCTGGGACGGCGTCTTCCATGCCGCCGTCTGGCTCATGACCGTGGCGGGCCTGGCGCTGCTGTTCAAGGCGGGCCGGCGTGCGGACGTGCGCTGGTCCGGGCGGGTGCTGAGCGGCGCGGTGCTCTTGGGCTGGGGTCTGTTCAACCTCATCGAAGGCGTGATCAACCACCATTTGCTGGGCCTTCACCATGTGATCGAGTACACGGCCGATCACCTGCCGGCGGATCTGGCCTTCCTGGCTTCGGGCCTGTTGCTGGCGGTGGTGGGCGGATGGCTGGTGCGCAACGGTGCCCGGCACGGATGAGGACCACGGCCGCATACCGCCGCATACCGCCGCATGGCCACACCAGGCCCTCATCGGCCGCCGCCACGGCGACCCACCGCCATCAATCGCCATCCACCACGATGTGGGGCCTGACATTGGTCTGGCGCGCCTGCTTCGGATCGGCCCTGTTCTGCTGACCCCGCCCATGCACATTGCCCGATGCGCCACCCTCGTACAAGGCGCCTTCCCGGCAATGGGGCACCTCTTCGCGCTGCTGGCGGCCCATCTGCATCTTGGCCATCGCATCGGCCACACCCGGCATGAACTTGGCCATCGTCGTGTTGATGACCGACATGGCGCCCACCCTGATGTCGCGCACAGGATCCGTGGCCGCGTCGAGGATGGCGCGGGCCACTTTCTCTGGCTCGATCATCGGTGAAGGCAGCATCGGCTCCTGGCTCAGGTAGTTGCCGGCGTGCCCCGGAAAGGGCGTGTCCACGGCTGTGGGCTGAATGAGGGTGACCGAGACGGGAGCACCGTCCGCGTCCAGCTCGATGCGCAGCGTGTCGGTGAAGCCCTTGACCGCATGCTTGCTGGCGCTGTACATGCCCTGCAGCGGCACCACGGCGTCTGACACCTCGCTGCCCACATTGATGATGGCGCCGCCGCCGGCCCTCAGATGTGGCAGGGCCACCAGCGAGCCATGCACCACGCCCCAGAAGTTGGTCTGGAACACGCGCTGGCTGTCCCGATCCTGGACTTCGTCCAGACGCCCAGAGACCGAGATGCCGGCATTGTTGACCCATGTGTCGATGCCGCCGAAGTGCCGGATGGCCGCCGCGGCCACGGCTTCGACCTGCGCTCTGTCCCCCACGTCCGTCGGCACGGCCAGCGCCTGCCCACCGCTGCCATTGATCTCATCGGCGATGCGGGCGAGCGTGGCCGCGCTGCGTGCCACCAGCACCACCCTGGCGCCTTGTCTGGCGGCAGCCAATGCGGTGGCCAGGCCAATGCCGCTGGACGCGCCAGTGATGACCATGACCTGCTGGGCGATGGGCTTGAGTGAAGGCTTGCGCATGGGAGGCTCCTGCCGCGAATGGGAGTGCGGCCTGCCTTTGGCCAGCAAGCGCCATTCCCTCTGCGGGTAATTCATACCGGTATGGCTTGATCTCATGTTGCTTGGCACGCCTTGGGGGCGGCTGTTCAGCCCTCGTTCCCAGGCAGGAACAGGCTTTGCCCCCATGGCACGGCACGTACGGCATGCCTGCGCCGTCTGCAACCTTTGGCCACACCTTGTCCCCCATGCCTCCGACCTCCAGCACGCTGCCCGCGCTCCAGCGCATCCTCGCCGTTCGCCTCGACAGCCTGGGCGACGTGCTGATGTGCACGCCCGCCCTGCAAGCGCTGCGGGAGCGTTTTCCACACGCCCCAATCACCTTGCTGACCTCCCGATCAGGTGCGGCGCTGACCCCCCACCTGCCCATGGTCGATGCGGTGATGCACCGCGAGGTGTCCTGGATGAAGTCGCATCCGCCGGAGCAACCGGGCCCGCCCGTGGGCGAGGACGATCGGCAACTCTTGCAGGATCTGCGTGAGGCCCACGACGGCCAGGGCTTTGACGCCGCCTTCATCTTCACGACGGTGACCCAAAGCGCCCTGCCCGCGGCCCTGCTGTGCCGCATGGCCGGCATCCCGCTGCGCGCCGCGCACGTGCGCGAGAACCCCTACGACTTGCTGACCCACTGGGTGCGCGAGAGCGATGTGCTGGGCCCGGGCATGCGCCACGAGGTGCGCCGCCAACTCGGCCTGCTGGCGGCCATCGGCATCGCCCCGCCTCATGCGCAGGCGCTGGTCTTGCGGCTGCATGACCGCGACCGTGCGCAGGCCCGGCAGCGCCTGGCGGCCGCCGGCTGCCCACCGGGCCGACCCTTCGTGCTGATCCATCCCGGCGCCACGGCGGCCTCGCGCCGGTACCCGCCCGCGGCCTTCGGTCAGGCCATGGCCATGGTCGCCCGCGCGGGCTGGCTCTGTGTGTTCTGCGGTGGCGAGGCCGAGCGCGAGCTCGTCACGCAGGCCCGGCAGGCCATGGGCATGCCCAGCCTGTCCATCGAGGGCGAGCTGCCCCTGGGCGTCTTCGCGGCGCTCGTCGAACAGGCGGCCGTGCTGGTGGGCAACAACAGCGGCCCTGCGCACATCGCTGCGGCGGTCGGCACGCCCATCGTGTGCCTGTATGCGCTGACCAATCCCCAGCACACCCCGTGGCAGGCCCATGCCCGGGTGCTCAGCCATGAAGTGCCCTGCCGGGACTGCCTTCGCAGCGTCTGCCCGCTGGGCCATCACGCCTGCCTTCGCGAGATCACGCCCGCGCAGGTCGCCGAGGCCACCCTGGCCTTGCTCACGCAGCGCCCTTGCGGCCGTGCCGACGGTGGTCACGCCGGGCAGGCCATCCCCGACGCCAAACTGGTGAATCTGCCATGAGCGCGGTCCAGGCCCTTGCCCGCCCTGCTGTCCAGGCAGCGCTTGCCCGGGATCCCGCGGCGGTGGACCGGCAGCTCGGCCCCGTGCGCCGCATCGTCGTCTTCCGCGCGCTGGTGCTGGGCGACATGGTGTGCGCCACGCCCGCGCTGCGGGCCCTGCAACGCCGCTTTCCCGAAGCCACCTTGACCCTCGTGGGGCTGCCGTGGGCCAGGGACTGGGCCGCCCGCCAGACCTGCATCGACGACTTCATTGCCTTCCCCGGCCATCCGTCGCTGCCCGAGTCGCAGCTGGACCTGGTCGCGTGGCCGGCGTTCCTGGCGGGCGTTCGCGCCCGGCACTTCGATCTGGCCGTTCAGCTGCATGGCAGTGGCAGCGTGACCAACGCCTTGGTGCGCGAATGGCATGCAGGCCACCTCGCGGCTTTCCATGAGCCCGATCAAGCTGATCCGGATCCCGGCCTGGGCATGCCATGGCCCGTGGCGGGCACCGAAGTCGAACGCCTGCTCAGCCTGGTCGAGGGCCTGGGTGCGCGCCACCTGGTGCCGGCCCGGGAACGGGTGCGCCTGGACTTTCCCTTGTGGCCGGCGGACAGCCAGGAGGCCGCGCGCGTGCTGGGCAGCCATGGCCAGGACGCCGGTGATGCGGGCCAGCGCTACATCTGCATCCACCCGGGCTCCCAGTTGCCCTCCAGGCGATGGCCCGTCGAACGATTTGCCCAGGTGGCCGACGCGCTGCTCGATGCGCTGGAGGCAGGCCCCGCCGCCCCCCGCCCCGCCATCGTGATCACCGGCCAGACCAAGGAGGCCGAGCTGGCTGCTGCCCTGCGTGCGACGATGAAACACCCCGCCATCGATCTGAGCGGCCAGACCACGCTGTGGGCCTTGGGGGCGCTGATCCGTGACGCAGCCCTGCTGGTTTGCAACGACACCGGCGTATCCCACATCGCGGCCGCCCTGGGCACACCCAGCGTCGTGATCAGCAACGGCTCGGACGCACGGCGCTGGTCTCCTCACGATCGGCGCTTGCACCGTGTGCTGTGGTCGAACACACCTTGCCGCCCCTGCATGCATGCCCAATGCCCTCATGACCAGGCGTGCGCCAAGGACATCCCCACACAGGCCGTGCTCGAAGAGGCGCTGGCGCTCTGGAAGGCCACCCATCCTGGCTGAAGGATCAGGCCCACCGACGACGCGACCCAAGAAGGCACGCGCCTTGCCGCCCCCACGCTCTCATCTTCAAAGGAAGCAGCCATGAAGGAAACCACGAGGAAGTCCATCCTTGTCACCGGTGGAGCGGGCTTTCTGGGCTCGGCCCTGTGCGCCAGACTGCTGGACGAAGGCCACGAGGTCATCTGCGCCGACAACTTCTTCACCGGCCGGCGGCGCAATGTGGAGCACCTGATTCCCAATCCCCGCTTCGAGTTGATGCGCCATGACATCACCTTCCCGCTGTATGTGGAGGTCGACGAGATCTACAACTTCGCCTGCCCCGCCTCCCCCATCCACTACCAGCACGACCCGGTCAGCACCACGAAAACGAGCGTGCACGGTG
>CAYPUS010000111.1:0-9284 GCA_964413815.1 uncultured Aquabacterium sp.
CCTTGATCAAGGACTACAACGGCCCGGCCTGCGCCTATGTGACGGGCCCCTTCGGTGGCTACACGGCCAATGCCGAAGGCCAGCGCTTCATCGAATGCGATTACTGGAGCGGCCAGATGATGCTGGAGTTCTTCAATGAACTCGAAGGCGGCAGGGGTCCGGTCTTCCTCAAGCTGGATCACCTGGCCGAAGAGACGATCTCGGAGATCGAGCACATCCTGCACACCAACGAGCGCCCCAGCCGTGGGCGCTTCCATGAACAGCGCGGCAACGACTACCGCAAGAAGATGATCGAGATGCACATCTCGGAGATCGGCTTTTGCAGCGGGCACAGCGCATCGGGCATCTACACCAATGAGCGCGGCGAATGTTCGATCCCGGGCCTGTACGCCGCGGGCGACTGCGCCAGCATCCCGCACAACTACATGCTGGGTGCCTTCGTCTATGGCAAGTTCTGTGGCGAGAACGCAGCCGCCTACATCGCCGACCAGGCACCGGCCCAACTCAACACCGATGCGATCGCCGCAGAAAAGGCGCGCATCGCCGCACCCCTGCAGCGCAGCGAAGGCCTCACGCCCTTCCAGGTCGAGTACAAGACCCGCCGCATCGTCAATGATTACCTGCAGCCGCCCAAGGTCACGCGCAAGATGGAGATCGCCCTGGAGCGCTTCGACGAGATCCGCGAAGACCTCGACCACATGAGCGCCGAGAACCCGCACGAGCTGATGCGGGCGATGGAGGCCCATGCCATCCGCGATTGCGCCGAGCTGGCCGCGCGCGCCTCCTTGTTCCGCACGGAAAGCCGCTGGGGCCTTTACCACCTGTGCGTCGACCATCCCGAAAAGGACGATGCCAACTGGTTCTGCCACACCAATGTGCACCGCAACGAGAAGGGCGAGATGGTGTTCCGCAAGCGCGAGGTCGAGCCCTACGTGGTGGAACTCAACGAGCAGGAGAAGTCCGCTTACCAGCGTCTGCGCGTGGCCGAAAACGCCAAGGCCGCCTGAACGCACACCCCCTGGCCAAGGCCAGATCACACCCGTCGCCAATGCGCATCGCGGCATTGGCCCGACACATGCTTTGTCTTCAGCAGGAGATCCCCCATGAGCATCGCCCTCACCCGAACCCAGGCCCCCGTGGTTGTCGATGAAGCCAAGTGCATCGCCGACAAGGGCTGCACCGTCTGCGTCGACGTCTGCCCGCTCGACGTGCTGGCCATCGACAGCATCACCAACAAGGCCTTCATGAAATTCGATGAATGCTGGTACTGCATGCCCTGCGAGAAGGACTGCCCCACCGGTGCGGTGCACGTCAACATCCCCTACCTGGTGCGTTGAGGGCATGAGCATGGAACGCATCGAAGACCGACTCCACAGCCCGGACGCCGCCGTGCGCCGCCTGGCCGTGATGGACCTGCCCTACAGCGACGAGGTGGACGACATCGTGCCACCGCTTGTGACCGCGCTGGCCGATGAGAGCGCCGGCGTGCGCCTGGAAGCGGCCAAGGCGCTGGAGGGCTTCGAGGAGCCCGAGGCGCTGGCCGCACTGGTGCCGCTTCTGCATGACCCGGATGCAGACGTGCGTGAGGCCACGGCCCGCACCTTGGCCGAACTCAAGGAGCCGGCTTCGGCTGCCGCCTTGCTGTCCTGGCTGAACGACGCCGACCCCTGGGTCCGGTCTGCCGCGCTGCATGCCATCAAGGCCCTGCGCGTGCCAGAGGCCATGCCCGCCGCCCTGGACGCCCTGGACAGCCCCCACGCCGAGGTCCGGCGCGAAGCCGTGGGCGTGCTGGCCTACCTCAAGCTGCCCGAGACCCTGGGCGCCCTGACCCGCATGGCCGTGCATGACGAAGACACCGATGTGCGCCGCGCCGCCGTCGGCGCCCTCGGCTTCGCCACCGGCGCCACCGATGTCAACGTGCAACCCACGCTCAGCCGCGCGCTCACCGACACCGCCTGGCAGGTGCGCGAGGAAGCCGCCGGCACGATGGGCAAGCTGAACCTGGTGCTGGGTGCGTCCAGCCTCATCACCGCCATGGAGGACGGGTACTGGCAGGTGCGCGTGAAGGCCGCCCGCTCGCTGGGGCGCCTGCGTGCCGCCGATGCCTTGCCTTCACTGAGCGCCGCCCTGGACCACCCCATCAGCAATCTGCGCAAAGAAGCGGTGATCGCGCTGGGCGAGTTGCGTGACACGCGGGCCATGCCCGCGCTGGAGCGCGCGCTGGGCGATGCCGATCCCGATGTGCGCAAGCTCGCCAAGCTGGCGCTGGCCCAGCTGCGCATGCCCGAACAAGGAGCCATGTCATGACCCACGTCGTCACCGATGCCTGCATCCAGTGCAAGTACACCGACTGCGTCGCCGTCTGCCCGGTCGACTGCTTTCACGAAGGCCCCAACTTCCTGGTCATCGATCCGGAAGTCTGCATCGACTGCGGCGTGTGCATCGCCGAATGCCCCGCCGATGCCATCGTGGAGGAAACGGACCTGACGCCGGCGCAGCAGCCCTTCCTGGCGATCAACGCCGACCTGTCCAGGCAGTGGCCCGTGATCACGCAGAAGCAGGAACCCCTGCCCGATGCAGACGAGTGGGCCACCCGCACCGACAAGCGCGATCTGCTGATCGTCGATGCGACCGCCTAGCGGCACGCCCCCGCCCGCTCGGAACCCGTACAGACCCATAAGACATTGCGAACACCCGCTGAGCCACGCCCCCCCCACCGACATCCCCGATTGAATGTGAATGGAGTGAAGCGATGAGCCCCCACCAGTCCCCCCACCGCCTGGCAAGCAGGCTGCTTGCCACGATGGCCATCGCGGCGGCCGCGTGCCTGCCCGCCGCGATGGCCGCCGAGACCATCACCATTGGCATCGGCACCCAGAACACCACCACGAACACCGTCACCGGCGGCATCGTGATCAAGGAGCTCAAGCTGCTGGAAAAGCACCTGCCGCGCACCGGCAGGTACAAGGACGTCAACTTCAAGATCGACTGGCAGAACTTCACGTCCGGGCCGCCCGTGACCAACGGCATGATCGCCGGCAAGCTGCAGATCGGCATGATGGGCGACTACCCCCTGATGGTCAACGGCGCGACCGGCCAGCAGAACAAGGGCAACGAAAGCCTGCTCGTGGCCATCATCGCCTACAACGCCTTCGGCGCCGGCAATGGTGTCGTGGTGCACAAGGACAGCCCCTACTACGAACTGGCCGACCTCAAGGGCAAGACCGTGTCGGTGCCGTTCGGGTCGGCCGCGCACGGGATGATGCTGCAGGCCATGCAGGAACGTGGCTGGCCGGCCAACTACTGGAACCTGGTCAGCCAGAGCCCGGAAGTGGGCACGACCAATCTGCAGGAAAAGAAGATCGATGCGCACGGAGATTTCGTGCCCTTCGCCGAACTCCTGCCCTACCGCGGCTTCGCACGCAAGATCTTCGACGGTGTGCAGACCAAGGTGCCCACCTTCCATGGGGTGGTGGTGCGCAAGGAATTCGCCGAGAAGCACCCCGCCGTGGTCGTGGCCTACATCAAGGCGCTGATGGAGGCCAACGACTGGGTGCGCAAGGACCCCGCGCATGCCGCCAGGAAGATCGAGGAGTGGACCAAGATCGAAAAGGAAGTGGCTTACATCTTCCTGGGCCCCGGTGGCATCCACACCCTGGACCCGAGCATCAAGCCGCGCTGGCTGGACACGATCAAGTCCGCCCACGCCGTGCTGCAGAAGCTCGGCCGCGTCAAGGACTTCGATGCACAGGCCTGGATCGACGAGACCTATGTGCGCCAGGCCTTCAAGGAACGGGGCATGGACTATGACGCGCAGAAGCAGACCCTGGCCAACTACGAGGTGAGCGGTCAGGACCCGGTTTGCAAAACGGCTGTCACCCGGCCGAAGGGCGCCGGACAGATCTGGCTGGCCGACGGCAGCATCGTTTCGCTGAGCTCGGCCATGTGCACGCTGCGCGGCATCTCGCACTACGAGAAGCAGGGCAAGAAGGTGCAAGTGGCCTATGTCTATGACAAGGCGCTGGGCATCAAGCTCTTTGCCGACAAGGCCTTCTTCGCGCTGGATGCCAGCGACCCCAAGAACCCCATGCTCGTGCCCTTCCTCCTCAAGAAGGATGCGCAGACCCATGCCAACAACGCCAAGGGCAAGCTGGTGAGCTACACCGAGGCCCTGGAACTGGCCAAGTCAGGAGGATGAGACCATGAGAGCCGCAAACTGGGCGCAAGGCGCCATCCCCCGCAGCGAGGCACGGCAAGGTCTGGTGGCCGTGCCCGCTGCATCCCCCCCCCTGTCCGCAGCGGACACGCTCACGCCGCCCGCCGGCACGGCAGGCATCGCCCGCACTGCCGAAGCGAGGGTGCCTGCCGCCCCTCCACTTGCCTCTGCGCTGTCCACATGGCTGAGCCGGCAATGGTTGCCGATGCTGCTGGGTGTGGTCTCCATCGGCAGCATGCTGCTGGCGTGGCACCTGGCCACGCTCTACAAGCTGGACTTCTACATCCGCTTCAACAACATTCCGGCGCCTGCCGAGGTGTTCGACAAACTGCTGGAGGTCAACCAGTCGCCGCAGTTCCTCACCAACATCGGCATCAGCGTGCGCCGCATTCTGCTGGGCTTCTTTGGGGCTGCGGCGGTGGGCATCGGACTGGGGCTGCTGATCGGCCGCTACAAGCCGGTGCGCATGCTCACCTTGCCGGCCCTGGAGGTGTTGCGCCCCATTCCCGCCATCGCCTGGGTGCCCATGTCGATCATGCTGTGGCCGGACAACGAAGTCAGCATCGTCTTCATCACCTTCATCGGCGCCTTCTTTCCCATCCTGCTGAGCACCATCCACGGCGTCGAGTCCATCGACCCGGTGCTGCTGAGGGCCGCGCGCTGCCTGGGCTGCCCCGAGCGGCGCATGCTCTGGCAGATCATGCTGCCAGCCGCCCTGCCCCACATCTTCACGGGTCTGGCCGTGGGCATGGGCGTGGCATGGGTGTCGCTGATCGCCGCCGAGATGATCTCGGGCCAGTTCGGCATCGGCTATTTCACCTGGGAAGCGTATTCGCTGATCTCGTATGCGGAGATCGCGCTGGGCATGATCACCATCGGTGTGCTGGGCCTGCTGTGCAGCGGTGGCATCCGCATGACGGCCAGGATGGTGATGCCGTGGCAGGCGGCCACGGGCAAGGGAGGCGCATGATGGTGAACAGCAAGGACGTGGCCACACAGGGCCGCATCGAAGGGCGCGACATCGGCATCCGCTTCGCCTCGGGTGGCGGCCACACCCAGGCGGTGCAATCGGTGTCCCTGCATGTGGAACCTGGTGAGTTCGTTTCGCTGATCGGGCCCTCGGGCTGCGGCAAATCCACCCTGCTCAACGCGGTGGCCGGCTTCATCACGCCCAGCTCCGGCACGCTCACCGTGGATGGGCGGTCCATCACCGGGCCAGGACCGGATCGGGGCGTCGTCTTCCAGCAGTATTCGCTGTTCCCCTGGATGACGGTGCGCCGCAATGTCGAGTTCGGCCTGAAGATGCACGGCGTGCCGCGCATGGACCGCGAGCGGCAGGCGCGCACGCTGCTCGGCCTGGCAGGCCTGCTTTCTTTCGAGAACCACTACCCCGACCAGCTTTCCGGCGGCATGAAGCAGCGCGTGGGCATCGTGCGGGCGCTGGCCACCAGCCCCCAGGTGCTGCTGATGGACGAACCCTTCGGGGCGCTCGACGCCCAGACGCGCGTCGTGATGCAGGAGATCCTGACCAATATGTGGCAGCGCCTGCGCATCTCGGTGCTGTTCATCACGCACGACATCGACGAGGCGATCTTCCTGTCCGACCGCATCTACGTGATGACGGCGCGCCCGGGCCGCATCAAGGCCGAGATCCCCATCGACCTGCCGCGCCCGCGCACAGCGGCGATGATGTCCTCGCCCGCCTTCATCGCACTGGTGCAGCGCGTGCGCGCCCTCATCCGCGAGGAAAGCCTGGCGTCGATGCAAGGCGAGCTGAGCGACGGTGGCCTGGCGGGTCTCAGCACGGACATCGGTCCGCAAGGAGCCGAGCATGTCGTCTGACACGGACCATCCTCCTCTCTCTGACCTGCCCACGCAGGTGCTCATCCACCTGCGCAGCCGCCGCCTCGAGTTGCGCTGGCCCAGCGGCTACGGGCTGAGCCTGGGCCACGCGCGGCTGCGCAGCGCCTGCAAGTGCGCCTGGTGCGAAGGCCACAGGCGCCGCACGCAGGCCGACATCGCCTGCGATGCCGACGTGGTGCTGCAAAGCGCCACGCCGGTGGGCGAGCAGGGCCTGCAGCTGCGCTTCAGCGATGGGCATGACCGGGGCATCTACCCCTGGTCCTATCTGCGCGCGCTGGCGGCCTGAGAGGCCTGAGACGCGGGCCTGAGGCCCGCCATGCATTGATCTGACGTCGGCGGCGGCCTAGATGGGCCGCCAGGGCGCAGCCTTGCCGCAAGGCATCTGGGGCGCCTGTTCATCTCTCATCCCTTTATCTGCCTCACAAGGAGCCAGACATGTCCAGCGTCTACTTCGAATCCACCGTCACCCGGGTCCACCACTGGACCGACCGCCTGTTTTCCTTCAGCGGCACGCGCGAGCCGGGCTTTCGCTTCCAGAGCGGTCAGTTCGCGATGATCGGCCTGCCGGTCGGCGAGCGGCCCTTGATGCGTGCTTACAGCATGGCGGGCGCCCACCATGACGAAGAGCTCACCTTCCTGAGCATCAAGGTGCCGGACGGCCCCTTGACCTCGCGCCTGTGCCAAATCCAGCCGGGCGACAAGGTGCTGGTCGGCCGCAAGCCAACGGGGACCCTCCTGATGCAGAACCTGCTGCCGGGCCGCACGCTCTACCTGCTGGCCACCGGCACGGGCCTGGCGCCCTTCATGAGCATCGTGCAGGACCCGGAGGTCTACGAACGCTATGAGAAGGTGGTGCTGGTGCACGGCTGCCGCCAGGTGGGCGAGCTGGCCTACCGCCAGTTCCTCACCGAGGAGCTGCCGCGTCACGAATGGCTGGGCGAGCAAGTGTCGCAGCAGCTGCTGTACTACCCCACGGTGACCCGCGAGCCCTTCATCCACCAAGGCCGCATTCCCACCCTGATGGCATCGGGCAAGTTGTTCGACGACATCGGCCTGCCGCACCTGAACAAGGACACCGACCGCTTCATGCTCTGTGGCAGCCCGGAGATGCTGCGCGACACCCAGGCCCTGCTGGAAGAGGCTGGCTTGCAGGAAGGCAATATGAGCACGCCCGGCCACTACGTGATCGAGCGCGCCTTCGTGGACAAGTGAGCCGCACGGCCATGCGCGAACTGAGCGGCCCGCATGCCGGCCTGACCCGCACCAGCCGATGGTTCGGCAGGCCGGGTCGGTCGTGGCGCCCCCACCTCGACCATGGCGCCGCCTTGGCCCCCGGTCTGCTGCTGTGCGGCGTCATCGGCATGGCGGCGGCCTTCATCGAGCTGCGCTGGGGTGGGCCGCGCGTGCTGTTTGCCTTGCTGATGGGCATGGCCTTCCACGAATTCAGCAGCGCGTCCCGTCAGCGGCCCGGCGTGGACTTCGCCGCGCAGACCCTGCTGCGCCTGGGCATCGGTCTGCTGGGTGCACGCATCGCACTGCATGATGTGGCCGCGCTCGGCTGGCCCACCATCGCGCTGCTGGTGCTGGCCGTTGCCAGCACGCTGGGCTGCGTGGCCCTGGCCGCGCGCCTGGGCGGCATGCCCTGGCGCATCGGCATCATCGCCGGCGGCGCCACAGCGATCTGCGGTGCCTCGGCGGCGCTCGCCATCGCCGCGGCCCTGCCACGCGATCGTGTCTCGGAGCAACGCACCCTGACCATCGTGGTGTGCGCCACCACCTTGTCGACGCTGGCCATGCTGAGCTATCCGCTGGTCTGCGCCTGGCTGGCACTGCCGCCCCGGCTTTCGGGCCTCGTGCTGGGCGGCAGCATCCATGATGTGGCGCAGGTGGCGGTAGCCGGTTACGCCATGGGCCATCAGGTGGGCGACATGGCCATCGTCGTCAAGCTGATGCGCGTGGCCATGCTGACCCTGGTGGTGGCGGCCATCGCGGCCGGCTGGCGCCACCATGCCCGGCATGCTCATACAGAACCCGGCACACATGTGGCGGACAAGGACAAGGCCACGGCCCATGCCGAGACGGGATCCAGCGCGCGAGCGCCTTCGCCATCCTGGCTGCCCTGGTTCATGTGCCTCTTCCTGATCCTGGCGGTGCTGCAGTCGCTGCGCTGGCTGCCACCCACGCTGGCGCACGGCCTGGCCGACATGTCCCAAACCTGCCTGGCCGTGGCGGCGGCAGGCCTGGGCATGCGCAGTTCCGTCAGCCTGCTGCGCCAGGCAGGCTGGCGGGTACTGCTGCCCATGCTGATCGGCTCGGTCTGGCTGGCGGCCACCATGCTGGGCGGTGGCCTGCTGCTGGGCGTGCGCTGATGCCCTGTGCGGCCGGCCTCAGGTATCGGGCGACACCTCGATGCGCAGGCCGGCGCTGGCCACCCCCGCCACAGCCGCATCCTGGTCGGCGATCTGGCGCATCAACTGCCGGGCCACCGCCCGATAGCGCCGGGCGAATTCGCCCTCCGGTTCGGCCCTTACGATGGGGGTGCCGCTGTCGGCCTGCACGCACACGCGCCGATCCAGAGGCAGGCTCACCAAGGTCGGCACGCCCGTCTCGTCATGCAGGGCCTGCGCCCCGTGCTGCCCGAAGGGATGGGCCGCGTGGCCACAACAGCCGCAGACAAGCACCGCCATGTTCTCGACAACGCCCAGCATCGGCACGCCCGCCTTCTCGAACATGCCCATGCCCTTGCGCACGTCCAGCAAGGCCACGTCCTGCGGCGTGGTTACGATGACGGCGCCGCTCAAGGGTGCGCGCTGGCACAGGCTCAAGGGCACATCGCCCGTGCCCGGCGGCATGTCGATGACCAGGCAATCGAGCGCATCCCAACGGGTCTGGCGCAGCATCTGTTCAAGCATCTGGCTGGCAGCCGCGCCACGCCAGATCAGCGGGGCATCGTCCTGCATCAGCAGGCCCACCGACATCAGCTGCACGCCATGCGCCAGCACGGGGTGCAAGGTGTGGCCCTGGTCCTGGACCACGGCCCGTTGCCCAGACACCCCCATCATCATCGGCCCGCTCGGCCCATGGATGTCCGCATCGAGCAAGCCCACCCGCCAGCCCTCATCGGCCAAGGCCACCGCCAGGTTGACCGCCGTGGTGCTCTTGCCCACCCCGCCCTTGCCGGAAGAAACGGCGAGCACGTGGCGCA
>CAYPUS010000112.1:0-9241 GCA_964413815.1 uncultured Aquabacterium sp.
CGCGCATGAGCCTGGTGCAGCAACTGCTGCTGCGGGCGCTGGTGTCATGGTTCTGGAAGGCGCCTTATCAGGGGCACGGTGCGCAGCGCCTCACACGCTGGGGCACCGCGCTGCACGACCGCTTCCTGCTGCCGAGCTTCGTGCAGCAGGATTTCGCCGATGTGCTGGCCGAGCTGGACATGGCGGGCTACCACTTCGAGCCGGATTGGTTCGCGCCGCACTTCGAGTTCCGCTTTCCCTATATCGGCGAGATCGCGGCGGCCGGCGTGCGCCTGACGCTGCGCGGCGCGCTCGAGCCCTGGCATGTGATGGGCGAGGAGGGGGCCCCGGGCGGTACCGTGCGCTATGTCGACTCGTCGCTGGAGCGGCTGGAGGTCAAGGCCACGGGGCTGAACGGCAACCGGCATGTGGTCACCGTCAATGGCCAGATCCTGCCCATGCACCCGACGGGCCGTGTGGGTGAGTTCGTGGCGGGTGTGCGCTACAGAGCTTGGCAGCCGCCATCCTGCCTGCATCCGACCATCGGGGCCGATGCGCCGCTGACCATCGATGTGGTCGACGCCTGGCTCAAGCGTTCGGTGGGTGGCTGTCAGTACCACGTGGCGCACCCGGGCGGGCGCAACTATGACAGCTTCCCCATCAACGCCTACGAGGCTGAGAGCCGCCGTCTGGCGCGCTTCTTCCGCATGGGCCACACGCCGGGCACGATGGCGGTCAAGCCACTGCCGCCGGGCATCGAGCATCCGCTGACGCTCGATCTGCGGGCGGCCGGGGTGGCGTGATCGAGCCCCGTCGGGGGGATGGCTGATCAGGGCAGCCGCAGCACGAACAGCGCGTTGCCGTTGCCGCCCTGCTTGGCATCGCGCCCGCCAAAGGCGCTGTAGCCCGAGTTGATGTAGAGCTCGTTGCCCGCCGGGATGGGCCCCACCGAATCGATGGTGCCGCCCTGGCCGGCTTCGCCGTCCACATCGGTCACGGGCACGGCCGTGTCGAAGGACCACAGCTCCCGGCCATCGGTCGTGCGAAAGGCCCGCACGATGCCGTCCAGGCTGCCGGCCAGCAGCACGTCGTTGGTCACCGACACGGCCGCGGAATACAGGCTCTCATGCGTCTGCCCTTCGTAGACATGCTGCTGGGCAGCTTGCCGCCGATGACCTTGAGCAGATCCTGGGCGCGCGAGCGGTCGGCGACCAGGTCGGTCACGGCGGCGAACAGCATCTTGCCGTCGGTGGCCATGCCCCAGTGGATGCCGCCGAGCGAACCGCCCACGCCCAGGCGTGTCTGCCACTTGGGCGCGCCGGAGGCGGGATCGAAGGCGTAGACCGTGCCATTCTTGCTGCCAGCCAGCAGCAGGCGCGGTCCCAGCGGGAGCTTGACCAGGATGGGCGGCGCGCCGAAGTCGAAGTCCGGGCCGGGTACCTTGGGGCAGTGGCCGTCCAAGATGGCGGGCATGTCGCAGGCCATGTTGTAGGCGTCGTTCGCGGTGGCCTGGAACAGCCATTTGACCTTGCCGGTATCGAAGTCCAGCGCAATGACCGAGTCCGAATTCGCCGTGGTCGGTGGCGCCAGGTTCTGACCGGTGCCGATGATCACCTGGCGGTTCTCGGCGTCGATCGCCGGGGTCGACCAGATGCTCATGCCGTTGGGCGCATAGTGGCCCGTTTCCCGGTCGAGCACCGCCTTGTCGGCCGTGTGGTACGTCCACTTGATCTTGCCGGTGTAGGCGTCGAGCGCCTGCAGCACTCCGTGCGATTTGCAGCAGCGGCCGAAGAAGTCGATCATGGTGCTGCCCACCTCGCGCGTGGCCAAGGGCACCAGCAGCGTGCCCTCGTACACCTGCATGCCGCCGGTGATCATGTGGTGGGTGGTGTCGGGGCCGGCCTGGGCGCTCCACACCAGGCGGCCGGTCGCCGCGTTCACCGCATGCACCGCGCCGAAGGCATCGCCCGCGTAGACCAGGGCCGGCTTGCCGCTGCGCGGCGGCAAGTAATAGATGGACGAAGAACGCACCACATTGCTCATCACCAGGTTGAGCTTGAAGGGCACGCGGTAGCGCCAGTATTCGCAACCGGACTTGCGGTTGCGCGCCACCAGTTCATTGCTTTCCGAGAAATAGATGGTTTGTTCGGTCACGGCCACCGCGCCGCGCTTTTCGGTGGCCTTGGGTGCGACATGGGTGAGGGCCGGCTTCAGGCTGGCGACATTGCCGCTGTGGATGGCCGAGGTCTGCTTGCGCGTGTTGTGCCCATCGAAGGCGAAGCCATTGCTGAGGACCGGCATGGCCGTGTCGATGAAGTCGCTGCAGCGGGTGGCGGTCGCATGGGCCGGGGCCCACATGCCCATCCCTCCCAACATGAGCAGCGCAAGGGCGAGGGACGATGGGCGCCTGGTGTCCATAATTGCCTTCCACAAATTAATTCGGTTGAATGAATTCTGGTTTCTGGTGGGTTATGGGTCCCATGGGGTAAACCCTTCGTTTGCCAGGGGCGCATCCCTTGTCCTGCGGAGAAGGGGGGAGGGTGCGACAATTGCACGCTTGCCACATGGTGATGAATGCGAGGGTGAGCCCCTCTGTTCAACGCCGGACGGCTTTGACACACTGCGCCGAAGTCCGCATGTCAGGTCTTCCTTTCAGGCCGCTCCCGGGTTGTTCATGTCCTTGTTTCCCAACCAGTCAGGCTCCCATTTCGTTCTGCAGGCGTCCGATGCGTTGGGGCTGCCCCTGCCTTTCTACCGTGCCTGCTTCGAGCTCTCGCCTGCGGCGCAGATGATCCTGAACAACAAAGGCCAGGTGCTGGACATCAATGCCCGGGCCAGCGCCATGCTGGGGTGTGCACGCGATGTGTTGCGTGGCCGCCGCCTCTCCGAGTTCGTGCACGCCGATGACCAGGCGGCCCTGTTCCAGGCCATCGTGCGCAGCGGCGAGCGCCATGAGCCCTTCGAGATCGAATGCCGCGTGAAGGTCTCCGCGGAGGTGCGCTGGTTCCTGGTGCAATCCGGCCCGAATGTGGGCACGCAGGGCAGCACCATCTGGTACACGCTGATCGCCGACATCACCGACCGCAAGAAGCAGGACGCCTGGCTGACGCATCGCAATGCCTTGCTCACGGCCTTGTCCCACAACCTGCCGGGGATGATCTATGTGTTCCGGCCTGGCAAAGACAAGGCCGGGCGGCTCGATTTCGTGAGCGAAGGGGTGCGGCGCCTGTTCGGCGCCTCGCCCGAAGAGGCGCTGGCCAATCCGTGGGTCCTCTATGACCGTGTGCCGCCTGAAGACCTCGAACTCTTCTTCCAGCAACGCGACATGGCCATTGGCGCGCAAACGCGTCTGCACACCGAGTTCCGGGTTCGCAACGGCCAGGGCGAGCTGCGCTGGTGCGCGGCCGACTCGGTGGCCGGCGTCGACGCCGAAGGCAATGAGGTGCGTTGCGGCTACATCGCCGACATCACCGAACACAAGCTCTACCAGGAAGCACGCGTGGCCGCCGAGACGGCCGAGCGGGCCAGCCGCGCCAAGTCCGAGTTCCTCTCGCGCATGAGCCATGAACTACGCACCCCGCTCAATGCCGTCATCGGCTTTGCGCAATTGCTCAAAATGGACACGCAGCCCGAGCTGAGTGAAGGCCAGCGCCGCAAGGTGCAGTTGATCGAGCGTTCGGGCGCGCACCTGCTGGCGGTCATCAGCGATGTGCTGGACCTGTCGCGCATCGAGGCGGGCGATCTGCCTTTGTCGGTCGAGCCGCTGCACCTGAGCAATGTGGTCGGGGATGCGCAGGCCATGGTCGCCGAGGCGGCCACGCGGGCCAACATCGTCATGCCCGAGCCCGAGATCCTGCCGGGCACCCACATCCTGGCCGATCGCGTGCGGCTGCGTCAGGTGCTGGTCAATCTGCTGAGCAACGCCATCAAGTACAACCGGCCCGGCGGCGAGGTCATCGTGCGGGCCAGCACCGAGGACGGCGAGATCGTCATCGATGTCTCCGACACGGGCATGGGCCTGAGCCCCAGGCAGGTGGCTCACTTGTTCGAGCCCTTCAATCGCCTGGGTGCCGAAAAGACGGGCGTCGAAGGCACGGGCATCGGCCTGGTGATCGTGCGGCGCCTGATCGAGCTGATGGGCGGCAGCATCGATGTGCGCAGCCAGCCGGGTGTGGGCACCATTTTCACGGTCAAGTTGCCGGCGGCCGAGGTCGACCCGGCCTCCGAGCATGGGATCCTGGACGAGGTGCCCAGTGCCACCCGCCAGGCCACCGTGCTCTATGCCGAAGACAACGAGATCAATGTGCTGCTGGTGCGGCAGATCCTGGAGTTGCGGCCATCGTGGAAGCTGCTTGTGGCCCGCAACGGGGCCGAGGCGCTGCGGATGATTCCCCAAGTCCGTCCCGATCTCCTGTTGCTGGACATGCACCTGGGCGACATGAGCGGCTTCGAGGTGGCCGAGGCGCTGGACCGCGACATCGATGCGCGCGGCATTGCCAAGGTCGCACTGTCCGCGGACGCCATGCCGGACCGCGTGCACGAAGCCCGCCAGCGCGGCTTCAACGCCTACCTGACCAAGCCCCTGGACGTGGCCGCGCTGCTGCGTTGCCTGGACGAGCAGCTCGCACCCGACAGCAGCGACGCCTGAGCGCCTGAGGGGGCGGCGGTGGTGGTAAGGGAATTGCTTGAATCGGCCGACAATCCCACCATGGCGCCTTCCTCCCTACACCTCTTCGACGATCCGGACCTGCCCCTTCAAGCGGGGCAGGACATGCTGCATCGCGCGCGCCCCGCGGAGAAGGGCCACTACGACGAGCTGCGGGGCCGGGAGGGGCAACTGCGTCCCGCATGGCGGGAATTTGCCAGCCACCTGGACGCACCGCTCGATGACCTGACGCGGCGCCAGGCCCTGTTGGCCCAGCAGATCCAGCAAGACGGCATCACCTACAACGTCTACAACGCGCAAGGCGGCCCCAGCCGCCCCTGGTCACTGGAGCCTTTGCCACTGATCATTCCGGCACAGGAGTGGCAGACGCTGGCGCGCGGCATCGCCCAGCGTGCGCGCCTGCTCAACGGCGTGCTCGAAGATGTCTACGGCGCGCAGACCCTGCTCAAGCAGGCGCTGCTGCCTTCGGCCCTGGTGCTGGGCCATCCTGGTTACCTCAGGGGTCTGCAGGGCGTGCAGCCGGTGGGCGGCATCTACCTGCACATCGTCGCCTTTGATCTGGTGCGCGGACCCGATGGCAACTGGCGGGTGGTCTCCCAGCGCACGCAGGCGCCATCGGGTCTGGGCTATGTGATGCAGAACCGCCTGCTGGTCTCGCGGCTGTTCCCGCAGGCCTACCGCGCGATGAAGGTGCAGCACCTGGCCAGCAGCTACCGGCGCCTGCTCGACACCCTGACCGAACTGGCCACCCCCTGCGCGCAAGGTGCCGCGCCGCGTCTGGCCTTGCTGACCCCCGGACCCTACAACGAAACCTATTTCGAGCACGCCTACCTGGCGCGCTACCTTGGCCTGCCCCTGGTCGAAGGCGGCGACCTCGTTGTGCGCGACGAGGGCCTGTTCCTCAAGACGGTCCAGGGCCTGGAGCCCATCCACGGGCTGCTGCGCCGGCTCGACGACGACTTCTGCGATCCGCTCGAGCTGCGTTCGGACTCGACCTTGGGCATCCCCGGTCTGATGCAGGCCGTGCGCGCTGGCAAGGTTGCACTGGCGAACGCGCTGGGCACGGGCTTTCTCGAATCGCCCGCGGTGCAAGGCTTCCTGCCGGCCGTATCCCGCCATCTGCTGGGCGAGGAGCTGGCCTTGCCGTCCTTGCCCACCTGGTGGTGCGGCGAAGCCTCGGCCTGGGCCGATGCGCGCGACCAACTGGCCGAGACGGTCATCCGCCCCAGCTATCCGCATGCGTTCACGCTGGCCAGCGGCGGGGCCCATGCCAGCATGCGGCCAGGCTTCGAGGCGGTCATCGGCAGCACGCTCGGACCCGAAGCGCTGCAGGCCTGGCAGGCGCGCATCGATCTCGACCCGGGCGCCCACGTGCTGCAAGGCTTCATGCCCTATGCGCAGGCGCCGGTCTGGTCTGGCGGACACCTCAATATGCGCGGCGCTTCCTTGCGCGTCTACGCGCTGTCGGACGGACAGGGCCAATGGCAGGTGCTGCCAGGCGGTATGACGCGCATCGCCTCGCGCGACACCGGCCCCGTGTCCATGCAGCTGGGCGGCAGCAGCCTGGACACCTGGGTGCTGACGCAAGAGCAGGTCGATACCTTCTCGATGCTGCCGTCTTCCTTGCGCCTGGATCAACTGGTGGAGCGCCAGCGTCCGGTCTCCAGCCGCACCGGTGAGAACCTGTTCTGGATGGGGCGCTACACCGAACGCACCGAGCAGCAGCTGCGCCTGATGCAGTCCCTGGTCGGCCTGCGCGCCAGCGACGATGGCATGCACGACACCGTCTCGCGCGCGATGTCGGCGCTGGCCGAGTCCCACGGCCTGGTGCCGCCCGGCACGCCGAGCCTGGCGCAGTCCCCGCGGGTCTTCGAGCGGGCAGCACTGGAAGCCATGTGCGACATGCAGGCGGGGCAGGGCGCCTACAGCCTGGGCTTCAACCTGGGCGTGCTGGAGCGCTCGGCCCAGAGCCTGCGCGAGCGGCTTTCGCCCGAACATGCCCGCTTGCTGCGCCAGATGAACATCGACTTCCAGCACCGCGTGAAGTTCGCCACCGAGCCGCATGAGCCGCAGGAGCTGTATGCACACGAGGGCGCGTACCACAAAGACGACGCGGGCAGCCGCGAGGAGGGCGCCTTGCATGGCGGCGCACAGGGCGCCGGCCTGGGGCTGAGCCTGGTGATGGCACGCGGCGCCTTCGAGCACCTGGGCGTGCAACTGGCCGCGGTCACCGGCGCGCAATCCGACCGCATGACGCGCGACCCCGGTTGGCGCCTGCTGTCGGTGGGCCGTCTCATCGAGCGCCTGAGCGCATGCGCCAGCATCCTTCGGACATTCTGGTCGCACGACGCGCCCTGGCATCCGCAAGGCTTCGACCTGCTGCTCGACCTGTTCGACAGCACCATCACCTTCCGCGCGCGCTTTCAGCGTCAACTCGAGATGCCGGCATTGCTGGCCTTGCTCGTGATGGACGAAACCAACCCCCGCGCGCTGGCCTGCGTGCTGCGCCGCCTGCGCAACGAGATCGGCAAGTTGCCCAGCCAGGGCGGCCAGCACGAGGACATGCTGCTTCTGCTGCCCCACGAAGGGGTGGGCGCCTCCCTGGCCGAACTGTGCGATCCGGTCCATGGCCGTGCGGCCGTGCTGGCCATGCTCGACAGGCTCATCGACGCCAGCTGGCGCCTGTCCGACGAGGTGGGCCGCCGCTACTTCGCCCACGCCGAGCCGACCGATGCGATGGTGAGCGCATGAGTGCCCAGCCCAGCACCACGGAACGTCCGGCCACCGCGCGCCTGTGGGTCGAGCACGAGACGAGCTATGCCTACAGCCACGCGGTGGAGCAGGCCCAGCACATCACCTGTCTGCGCCCTTTGAGCGACGAAGGCCAGCAGCTCGAACACTTCGACATGGACGTCACGCCCGTGCCCGCTCAGCACAGCATGCGGCGCGACAGCCATGGCAACAGCCGCGCCTACTTTGCCCTGCATGCGCCTCACGAGGCCTTGCGGGTGGTGGCCCGCAGCCAGGTGAGGGTGCGGGCCCGCTACCGTGGGCTGGACCCGGCCAAGGGCCCGACTTGCGCCGAGGTGCGCAGCCTGCTGACCTACAGGGCCAAGGCGCCATTCCAGCCCGCCAGCGAGTTCCTCCATGCCTCGCCCTTCGTGCCCTGCCTGGCCCCCTTGCGGGAATACGGCCAGGTCTCGCTGCGCGAGGACCGCCCGCTGGCCGAGGCCGCCATCGACCTGATGGGCCGCATCCACGCGGACTTCGATTACGCCCCCGCATCCACCGACATCTCCACGCCCATCCTGGACGTCTTCACCCAGCGCAAGGGCGTCTGCCAGGACTTCACGCACCTGATGATCGGCTGCCTGCGCGCTTGCGGCCTGGCCGCCCGGTATGTCAGCGGCTATTTGCTGACCCAGCCGCCCCCTGGTCAGGCGCCTTTGGTGGGCGCGGATGCCTCTCATGCCTGGCTCAGTGTCTGGATCCCCCAACTGGGGCTCGAAGCCGGTGGGGAATGGCTGGACCTGGACCCGACCAATGACTGCATCCCCGATGTTCACCATGTGCGCGTTGCCCATGGGCGCGACTTCGGCGACGTCACGCCCCTGCGCGGCATCATCCGTGGTGGCGGTCAGCACACCCTTGTGGTGCGCGTGACCACCCGTCTGCTCGACGAGACCCTGTCGCCGGCCTGATCTCACGCCACCCTGGTGCGATCATGCACCATCAAAAGGCGCATGATGGGCTGCATGCCCGAAACCTGTGCCTGCCTGAATTGCGGTCCGGATGCCTGGCACAGTCCATGCATCAGCGAATCGACCGCAGCTTTTCCTTCCCCTCGCAGGGGCCAGACGATGCGATTTTTCGACGAGATGCACGTGAGCGACGCACTGGTGCGCGACCACTACAAGACCTACGACCGCTGGTTGGGCAAGCAGCCTCGTGACCTCATGGCGCAAAGGCGCGAACAGGCTGAAATGATCTTCCGCAGGGTGGGCATCACCTTCGCGGTCTATGGCGACAAGGACGAGGACGGCTCGGGCACCGAGCGCCTCATTCCCTTCGACCAGATTCCCCGCATCATCCCCGCCAACGAGTGGCGCGAGATGGAAAAGGGCCTCAAGCAGCGCGTCACGGCGCTCAACCGCTTCCTCGAGGACGTCTACCACAAGCAGGAGATCCTCAAGGCCGGCTTCATTCCCGCCGAGCCCGTCCTCAACAATGCCCAGTTCCGCAAGGAGATGGTGGGCCTGAACGTCCCGGGCGGCATCTATTCGATCATCGCGGGCATCGACATCGTGCGCGCCTGCAACCCGGATGGCTCGGGCACCTACTACGTGCTGGAGGACAACCTGCGCGTGCCCAGCGGCGTGAGCTACATGCTCGAGAACCGCAAGATGATGATGCGGCTCTTTCCCGATCTGTTCGCCGAGCACCGCGTCGCCCCCGTGGCCCATTACCCCGACTTGCTGCTCGACACCCTGCGCGCGATGGCGCCGGCCAGCGTCAACGAGCCCACGGCCGTGGTGCTCACACCCGGCGCCTACAACTCCGCCTATTTCGAGCACGCCTTCCTGGCCCAGCAGATGG
>CAYPUS010000113.1:0-373 GCA_964413815.1 uncultured Aquabacterium sp.
TTCAGCGGGGCCGAACTGGCCGATGCCCGCGCCCGCTTCCTGCGCGAGGCCGAGGCGGCCGGCCGCCTGGCGCACCCGGACATCGTCAGCATCCTCGACGCCGGCGAGCAGGACGGCGTGGCCTACATCGCGATGGAGCTGGTCGAAGGCGTGGACATGAGTCACTACACCTCGCCCGAGCACCTGTTGCCCCTGCATGTGCTGCTGCCCATCCTGGCGCGGGTGGCCGAAGCGCTGGCCTATGCGCACAGCCGTGGCGTCACGCACCGCGACATCAAGCCTGCCAATGTGATGGTGGACCTGACGCGGGACACCGTGAAAGTGATGGATTTCGGGGTGGCCCGCGTGGCCGATGCGGCCCGCACGCGCACGG
>CAYPUS010000113.1:383-2215 GCA_964413815.1 uncultured Aquabacterium sp.
CGCGCACGGGCGTCGTGCTGGGCACGCCGACCTTCATGTCGCCCGAGCCACTGGGCGGGCAGACCATCGACGGGCGCAGCGACCTGTATTCGCTGGGCGTGGCCATGTTCCAGCTTTTGACCGGACAGTTGCCGTATCGCAACGATTCCATGGCGGCGCTGATGCGGGCCATCGCCCGCGAGGTGGCCCCCAGCGTCTGCGCGATCCGCCCTGATTTGCCGGCCGCCCTGGGGGACGTGGTGGCCCTGGCGCTCGAAAAGCACCCCCACACGCGTTATGCCTCTGGCTTGCAGATGGCCGAGGATTTGCGGATGGTGGCACGCGCGCTGCCGCCGCCCGGTGTCGATCTCGAACTGGGCTGAAGGACCGGGCGGACGACCTCAAAAACCCAGCGACAATTCGGCCATGGACTTCGAGTTCTTCAGTCATACAGATACCGGGAGGGTGCGCACCAACAACGAGGATGCGGTCGCCCTGGACGCGTCCTGTGGTGTCGCGGTGCTGGCCGACGGCATGGGCGGCTATGCGGCGGGCGAGGTGGCCAGCGGCATGGCCTGCGACTTCATCAAGGCCGAACTGGGGCGCTGGCTCCAGGAGGCGGCCGGCCATGCCAGCGACGGCGACGTCAAGCGCGCCATGGACATCTGCGTCGACAACGCCAACCGGGCGATTTTCAGCGCGGCCAACTCCAACCCCACCTATGCCGGCATGGGAACCACCCTGGTGCTGGGCGTTTTCCGCCCCGGGCGGCTGTTGCTCGGGCACATCGGTGATTCCCGCGGCTACCGCCTGCGCGACGGGGTGTTGCAGCAGATCACGAAAGACCATTCGTTACTGCAAGAGCAGATCGATGCTGGCATCCTCACGCCTGAACAGGCGCTTTACGCCGCCAACAAGAACTTGGTGACGCGGGCGCTGGGGGTCGAGGATCTGGTCCTGATGGAGACCCACCTGCACGACGTGCGTTCCGGCGACATTTATCTGATGTGCTCCGACGGGCTCTCCGATATGCTGCGAGATCCGCAAATTGCCGAAGTCATGTCCGCCCATACCAATTTGCCCGAGATGGGCGAGGCGCTGGTGGCGGCCGCGAATGACGCCGGTGGCAGGGATAATATTGCCGTGGTGCTGGTTCGTGCCCAAGGAGAGGCTGAGCCGGCGCCCAAGTCATGGTGGCCATTCAAGCGTTTGGGCGCCAGCTAAAAGTACATTGGGAAATCCATACCCGAGAGGTTGCGAATGGGAAAACTGGTCGTGTCGCTGGACGGAGTCGTCATCAAAGAGGTCCAGATCACCAAGGAGAAGACCTCCCTGGGACGCCGCCCCTATAACGACATCGTGATCGACAACCTCGCCGTCAGCGGCGAGCACGCGGTGCTGCAACTCGTCGGGACCGACGTCTTCATCGAAGACCTCAACAGCACCAACGGCACCTACATCAACGGCAAGGCCGTCAAGAAGCAGCTGCTGCAGCACAACGACACCGTCGAGATCGGCAAGTACAAGATCAAGTACCTGGTCGAGCAAGGGATGGACTACGAGCGCACGATGATCCTGCGCCCGGGCCAGACCGCGCCGACGGGCCCCTCGACGGTGACGACCGGCTTCGGCTCGGCCGCCTCCGCTGGCGGGGCCGCCACGGCCGCGGAACCCCGGCCAGGCTATGGCACCACCGGTGCCGGTGGGCTCGGTGGCGGCCTGGGCACGGGCTTCGGGGCGGGCGGCCAGACGCCGGCTTCCATCAAGGTGCTCAACGGCGCCGCGGCGGGCCGCGAAGTGGCCCTGACCAAGGTCGTGACCACTTGCACGCCCGGCTTGCCGACGGTGGTCAC
>CAYPUS010000113.1:2225-9143 GCA_964413815.1 uncultured Aquabacterium sp.
CACCTCCCGCCCGACCGTCAACGGCACGCCGGTGGCGGCCGAGCCGGTCCACCTCAAGAGCGGCGACGTCATCGAGCTGGCCGGCACGCAGATGCAGTTCGTGCAGGCCTGATGTCGGGCTGCTGAGTTGTCAGCGCGCGGTCCGGCTTTTATGATGCCTCCTCATGAAACCATCCCAGGCCCTTGCCGCCAAGCGTGAAGCCGTTCGCAGTCTGGTCGGACGCTACCATTCGGGCAACCCGCGCGTATTTGGTTCCGTGCTGCATGGCACGGACCAGGACGGCAGCGATCTGGACTTGTTGGTAGATGCCTTGCCCGGTGCCACCTTGTTCGATCTGGGCGGATTGCAGATTGAACTCGAAGGCTTGCTGGGAGTGCAGGTGGATGTATTGACGCCTCAAGATTTGCCTGCCAGGTTCAGGCAGGCGGTCCTGGCCGAGGCGAGGCCTGTGTGAGCTTGAGTCGGCTGAGCGACTATCTCGGGCATATACGGCAGGCCGCCACGGAGGCCTGCGACTTCATCGATGGCATGGCCGAGGAAGATTGGCTGGCAGATCGACGTACACAGCAGGCGGTCATCATGAGCCTGGTCATTGTTGGAGAGGCCGCGACGAAGATCATGGATGCGTACCCCGACTTTGCCGCCAGTCACCCTGAAGTGCCGTGGCGCAGCATGCGCGGCATGCGAAATCGCATTGCCCATGGGTACTTCGACATCAATCTTGAATTGGTCTGGCAAACCGTCAAGGTGGCGCTTCCTGACTTGCTGGCCCGATTGCCAGAGGATGATGGTCGATGATTCGGGTACTTGGCTGTTTCGGCTCCATCGCGGCGAGGTGTCACACCACCTCCTTCCTGCTGGACGACGACATCCTGATCGACGCCGGCAGTGGCGTCGGCGAGCTGCGGCTCGATGAGCTGGCGCGCATCGACCACATCCTGATCAGCCACAGCCACCTGGACCACATCCTGGGCATCCCGCTGCTGGCCGACAGCGTGCTCAAGCTGCGGCTGGCCGCGGCCGGCGGCCTGGCCGCGCTGCGGCCCATCCATGTTCACGCCCTGCCCGAAACGCTCGATGCCATGCGCCAGCATGTGTTCAACGGCGTGATCTGGCCGGATTTCACGCGCCTGCCCACCAGTGCGCACCCGGTGCTGGTCTTCCATGAAATCGCCGTGGGGCAGACCCTGTCCTTCGCGGCGCGGGGGGGCGCGGCCGACCGGCTCGTGCACGTGCTGCCGGCCGCCCACACGGTGCCCGGCGTCGGATTCGGGGTCGAAACGCCGGCAGGCTGGTGGGTGTTCACCGGTGACACCGGCCCCAACCCGGCCTTGTGGCAGGCCCTGGCCGACAAGCGCATCGCCCAACTGGTGATCGAGACGGCCTTCGGCAACGAAGAGGCCCATCTGGCGGAGATCAGCGGGCACCTGTCGCCCCAAAGCCTGGCTGAGGAGCTGCGCCAGCTCGACGGAGAGGTCAGCGTCTACATCACCCATCCCAAGCCGGGCGAGGTGCCTTCGGTGTTGTCTCAGATCCGCGCCTTGAACACCCAGCATCGGATCGAGCCGCTGCGGGAAGGGCAGCGCTTCGGGGCCCCGGTGGCGGAGTGAGTCAAAACAGGGCTGACAAAAATTGTCAGCTTGAGCCCGGAGTGACGATTTTCGGTCGGTGGCGCTGATACAAGTGCGACGCGCTTGGTTGGCTGCACCGCCGGCGGCTAGGGAAACCGTGTGTTACATCACGGATTTTCAGGCTTTGAAACCCTGGCATGGCCCCTGCGTCATGGATGGCATGGGCTCCCGAGTTGTGGAGTCTGTCGAGAGCGCAACATTTTTTGACGGGCACGCCCCGAGGAGTTGACCATGAAGGCTATGAAGCAAGTGCAAAAGGGTTTCACCCTGATCGAACTGATGATCGTTGTGGCGATCATCGGTATTTTGGCCGCGGTGGCCCTGCCGGCTTACCAGGAATACACGGTTCGCTCGAAACTGTCTGAGCCCATCATGGCTGCGTCTTCGTGCCGTTCGTCGGTGCAGGATGCGATCGAGAACACATCGGGCAGCACGCTGGCCCAGATCAATACTGCCAGCGCCTGGGGTTGTGCAACCGGCAGCGGTACCGATGTGCAAACCAAGTATGTTGAGGAAATCACCGTGAGCGAGGCCGGCCAGATTGGTGTCAAGGTCCGTGGCATTGACCAACTGGAAGATGGCGTGAACATTCAACTGACGCCTTACAAGAACGACACGACTGCTTTCACTTCCAGCGACAATGGTGGCACCAAAGTGTTCAAGTGGGTGTGTGGTCCCGCCGGCACGGATGGCGTGCCCAAGAAGTTCCTGCCTTCTTCTTGCCGCGGCCTGTAATCGCGACCTGATCCATGAAGCGGCCTCCGGGCCGCTTTTTCGTTGGAGTAAAGCGGTTTATGCGTGTGTCTTCCGGCTTCGTCCAGGTCCTGGCGCTTGAAGCAATGTCTCGTCCGGCCTTGATCGTGGCCGCGTTACTGGCGCTGCTTGTCTACCACCCTTATGTCGGCATCCGGCATGACGCGGTCTTGTATGCGGGCCAGGCTTTGAGCCACCTGACGCCCAGCGTCTTTGGCCAGGATCCTTTTTTCAGCCAGGGCTCGCAGGACCAGTACAGCGTGTTCGGGCGGCTGTATGCCGTGGCGGCGCAAGCCTTGGGCTTTTCGCTGGCGGCCAAGCTCGGTGTCATGGTGTCACTGCTGGGGGGATTCATCGCGCTGGTGTTGACGGCAGCCCGCTTGCTGCCGCCCGGCGCTGTCGGTTGGTGTGTGCTGTGGGCCTGTTTCAGCCCGTTGTTCTACGGCGAAAACAACATCTTCGCAGTCAGAGAGGGCTACTTCACCGCCAGAAGCTGCGCCGAAGCGCTCTGCCTGTTCGGTCTGTGCCTGGCGTTGGGGCGGCAGTACCTTTTTTCTGCTGTGCTGCTGCTGCTGGCCGGTCTGGTTCATCCGATCATCACCTTGCCTGCCCTGGCCTTGGCAGGCTTCGTGGGCTTGTCCGAGCGGGCCGGCCCGAAACGCGCCATGCAAGCCGTTGCGGTGGCCACTGTTTTGGCCGCGCTGGCATTGGGCGGCTGGTGGGTGACCGGGCATGGCTTGCTGGATGCTGACTGGCTGGCGATGGTCGACAAAGCCACGCCCTTTGTTTTCCTGAAGAACTGGGGGTGGGGGGCGGCAGGCGTGACGCTCGCACACCTGTTGACCTTGTGGATGTTCAGCCGTTGGGCTGCGGCTGATGCGAGCCGCGCTTTCGCGCGCGGCCTGATGTTGGTGGCCGTGGTGGCCCTGTTGTTGGCCGCGCTGGGCGAAGCACTCCGCATCCAGATGGTGGTTGCCGCGCAGCTGTGGCGCGCCTTGTGGCTGGTCGGGCTGTTTGCCACCTTGTTTGCCCCCTGGCTGGCGACGGCAGTGTGGCGGGGGCACGGCGCGTTGACGGCGCGCGTGGACGTCAACGGCCGGCGCATGGCCGCGATGCTGATTGCGGGCGGCTCGTTCTTGACTTTCTTCCATCACCCTGCGGCCGTGCTGCCGATGGCCATGGCCTGCGCGCTGCTCGCCTGGGTTCGTCAGCCCATCGGGCGAGGCCTTGTGCTGATGTGCGGCATGGCTTTGGCGCTGGTGATGGCGGGGGTGACTGTCACGCAGATTCTTTTCAGCCGGCAAGCCTTGGATCTGCATGACCTGGAAGGGGCGTGGCAACCAGTCAGCGTCTACCTCAAACCCCTGGTCTTTCTCTGCCTGCTGGTGATTCTGGCGGCGTTGTTGCGCCGCCGGTGGCTGGTCGGACTGGTGATGGCGGCATTGCTCGTGGCTTACGTCCTGTCCGGGTGGGACCGTCGCGATCCCTGGGTCCGAAGCGTCGAGGCGGGCGACATTGGCCTGCAGATAGGCCAGTACGTGCCGCAACAAGCCTCGGTGTATTGGCCCGAGTCGCTGGACCTGACATGGCTGGGCTTGCGGCGGGCCAGCTTCTTCCATGGCCAGCAGACCTCCGGCGTGGTGTTTTCGCGCGCGACCGCGATGGACATGAAGCGACGGTCGGAAGTTGTGGCGCCCATCGCGATGCAGCTGGAACTGTGCGCCACCTACAACGCCGTGGCCTCTGAGGCCGTCTCGTTTGCCAGTTGCGAGATATCCAAGGATGCCGCCCAGGCGGTGTGCGTGCAAGGCGGCCCGGATGTCCTGATCCTTCTTCATCCCATCTCCGATGCCGCGCCCGTGCATGTCTGGCGTCCGCAAACGGAGAGCGTCATGAAAAAGATGGTCGAGGCGGACCGGTACATCTATCGCTGCGAGGACCTGCGTGCAGGAAAGGCCACGGACCATGTTTCATAAGTACTTCCTGGTCTCTTTGGTGGCATTGGCCCTGGATACGCTGCTCCTGCATGGCCTGGTGAAGTGGGCCGGCGTTCAGCTGCTGTTGGCTGCCCCGTTGTCGTTCCTGGCCGGCACTGTGTTCGTCTATGTCTGTTCGTCCAGCCTGGTGTTCGGGCAGGCGCAGCGCCGCTGGGGCAGCGAGTTCAGGTTGTTCGTTGCGGCGGGCGTGTTGGGCCTGCTGATCAACGAGGTCGTGTTGTGGACGCTGGTCCAGGCGGGCAGCAGCCTGTTGCTGGCCAAGCTGGGCGCCGCAGGGTGCTCGTTCTTGTCCAACTATTTCTGCCGCAAACGCATCATGACGGCGCCCGTGCCTGGGGTGCTGGATGCGGCCGGCCAGCCATTGAGTCAGCTGTATGTGGGCAAGCAAGAGGTTGTAGAAACAAGATGAGTCAACATGTTGTGGTGATCGGCGCCGGCCCTGGGGGTTTGACCGCGGCTTATGAATTGCTCTCGGCAGGGTATGGCCAGGTGACGGTGCTGGAGGCGGATGCCATCGTCGGCGGGATATCGAGAACGGTGCCCTTCAAGGGCAACCGCATCGACATCGGTGGGCACCGCTTCTTCTCCAAATCCGATTGGGTGATGGACTGGTGGCGCGAGATGCTGCCGGTCGCCCAGCCAGAGGGGATGGGTGCATCTTCCGAGTTCCAGCTGCGCTACCAGGGCGCCCGCAGATTGATGGGCGCCGGCCAGGTCTCGGCACGCGAGACCGACCAGGCGGTGATGCTGCTGCGTGAACGCGTCTCTCGCATCTACTTCAATGGGCGCTTCTTCGATTACCCGCTCAAGCCCAGCCTGGAGACGGCGGGCAAGCTGGGGCTGTCGTCGTGTGTGCGCTTTGGTGCCAGCTATGCCTATGCCAAGGCCTTTCCGCTCGAGCAGGAAAATTCGCTGGAAGACTTCTTCATCAACCGCTTTGGCAAGCGCCTGTACCTGCAGTTCTTCAAGGAGTACACCGAGAAGGTCTGGGGCGTGCCCTGCGACGAGATCAGCGCCGAATGGGGCGCGCAGCGGATCAAGAGCCTGTCCATCGCCTCGGCTTTGAAGCATGCCGTGAGCCGGCGCTTCACTGGGAACGTTGGCCAGGAGCAGACCTCGTTGATCGAGAACTTCCTGTATCCGAAGTACGGCCCCGGCCAGATGTGGGAGACGGTCGCGGCCAAGGTCGAGAAACTGGGCGGGCGCATCCTGATGGAGGCGCGCGTCACGGGCATCGAGCGCGAGGGCAATCGCATCACGGCGGTCAGCTACCGACAGGACGGCGCCGACCACCGCCTGGCCGCCGATCATGTGATTTCGACCATGCCCGTCAAGGAACTGGTCGAGGCGCTCCCGGATGTGCCGGCGTCCATCTTCTCGATCGGCTCGCAACTGGCCTACCGCGACTTCATCACCGTGGGCGTGCTGTACCGCAAGCTGGCGCCGACCAAGGAATCGATCAACCCGCGCAACCACCTGGTGCGCGACAACTGGATCTACATCCAAGAGCCCGGTGTGAAGGTGGGGCGGCTGCAGATCTTCAACAACTGGAGTCCGCACATGGTGGCCGACCCCGATCTGGTGTGGGTCGGTCTGGAGTTCTTCGCTCGCGAGGACGACGATTTGTGGGGGCTGTCCGACGACGCCTTGAAGCGGCTGGCGCTGGCGGAGATGCAAAAATTGAATTTGGCCGCCGAAAAAGATGCCCTGGACAGCGTGGTCATCCGCATGCCCAAGGCCTACCCGGGGTATTTCGGTCAGGCCTACGCCCGCTTCGACGAGGTGCGCAACTACCTCGACGGCTTCACGAATCTCTTCCTGGTCGGCCGCAACGGCATGCACCGTTACAACAACCAGGACCATTCCATGCTGTCGGCCAAGCGTGCGGTGGAAGCGATCACGGCGGGTTCATCCGACAAGTCGGCCATCTGGGCCGTCAACATCGACGATGACTACCACGAGGAACGCGAAGCCGCCTGAGTGCAAGCGCCTGTTGGTGAGCGGGTAAAATCGTCAGTTCTGCCTCGGACAACCAACCGCTTCCACCATGCCCACCACCACCAAGAACTCCACCGCCATGGCCAACGCCATCCGCGTCCTGGCCATGGACGCCGTGCAGCAAGCCAACTCCGGTCACCCAGGCGCGCCGATGGGCATGGCCGACATGGCCGTGGCCTTGTGGGGGCGTCACCTGCGTCACCATCCCGGGCAGCCGCAATGGCCCGACCGCGACCGCTTCGTGCTGTCCAACGGTCACGCCTCGATGCTGATCTATGCGCTGTTGCACCTGACCGGCTATGAGCTGAGCGTCGACGACCTCAAGGCCTTCCGCCAGCTGCACAGCAAGACGCCGGGCCACCCCGAGGTCGGCATCACCCCGGGTGTCGAGACCACCACCGGCCCGCTGGGTCAGGGCATCACCAATGCCGTGGGCTTCGCCCTGGCCGAAAAGCTGCTGGCCGCCGAGTTCAACCGTGAAGGCCACACCGTGGTCAACCACCGCACCTACGCCTTCCTGGGCGATGGCTGCCTGATG
>CAYPUS010000114.1:0-9089 GCA_964413815.1 uncultured Aquabacterium sp.
GCTCAGGTAGCGGCCGGCCTGACGCATCAGCCACACGGGCGGGTGCTCGGTGGGCAGGCGCAGGCAGGCGCGCAGAAAAGTGTCGTTGACCAGTGGCGGCAGGGCAGGGGTGGGGGCGGAAGCGCTCATTCCGCCATTGTCCCGTAAACGCCGTGCCAAATCCTCATGCCCTTATACGGGGGGTTACGCGCAGAACTACGCGCAAGTCATGAGGTGGTGGGCGGGTGCTTTCTGGCAGCATTTGTTCATGGCTTCGATCATCACCAGCGACATCATCCCCATGAACCGCACCGAGCACGGTTATGCCGCGCTCGAAGGGCTGGCCGGCACCATGCTGCTGCCTTCGCTGATGCGGCTTTCCGCGCCCGTGACCGAAGAGCAGGTGCGCAAGGCGCTGCGCGAGCTGGTGACCGCCTATCCCAAGCTGCGCGCGGTGGTCGAGCCGGGCTGGCGGATGTGCCACTTCCGCATCCAGCCCGACGGGCCGCTGATGGACCAGATGGTCGACCGCGCCTTCCATGTCGACCGCCACATCAACATCGACGACCCGGCCGAACTGGAAGCCTGGCACCGTTCCGTGGTCAACGACATCGTGCCCCTGGAGCACGGGCCCTGCTACATGGTGCGCTTCGTGCCACACGCCGAGCGGCCGGCGATCATCTTCGCGGTGCCGCACATTTTGGTTGACGGCATGAGCGTGGCCTTCCTCGTGCACAACATCATCCGCAGCCTCAATGGCCTGCACATCGAGCCCATCCCGGTCGAGGCGCCCCAGATGATCGGCGCCATCGCGCCCGAGAAGTGGTGGCAGTGGCCCGCGCAGATGTGGAAGGCGCGCCAGCACCAGATCCGGGAGAAAAAGCGCCTGTCCGAACTCAACATCCTGCAGGTGCCCACCCGCCTGGGCCCGCACTACACGGGCTCGGGCTTTCGCCACCACGAGGTCTCGATCGGCACCGACGAGATGCGCAAGGCCACCAAGAAGATCGGTGTGTCGCTGAATGCGCTGGTGGTCTCGGCCTTTGCGCAGACCTTCCTCGATCAGTCGCCGGACGATCCCAAGGCCGCGGCCGTCATCCGCATCTCCATCGACCTGCGGCGCTTCTATCCCAAGGCGGCCAAGCACGGCATGCTGATGGGCAACCACGTCGGCGCCTATCTGGTCATCGAGCAAGGGCGAAAGGCCGCGCGCGAGCGCCTGCAGTCGGTGGACGCGCAACTGAAGGAAGGCATTGCCCGCTACACCCGCCGCGAGATGTGCTGGGGCTATCTGTGGGAAGAGCTGCTGCCCTATCTGGGACGCACCGCCATCGCCCACTTCGCGGTGAAGATGAAGCAGGGCAACAAGTTTCCCAAGATCAGCGCGCACGTCACCACGGGTGGCAACGTCAACATGATCAATGTGTGGGACAAGCCCATCCGCATCGTGCAGCTGTACTCCACCGTCAACAGCATCTCGCCCCTGTCCTCCACGCTCGAGATCGACGGCAAGTACTACACGCCGTTGTCATGGCAGTTGTCGGAGACCTCGAATGAGGAAATGGCCGACTTCCAGCGCAGGCTCGACGCCACGCTGGTGCGGCTGGTGCGCGAGATCCTGGCGGAAGAGGCGCCGGCTGAAGCACCTGCCGCGGTGGCGTGATGATGGCGGGAGGGAAGGCGTGATGGATCGCGCCGTCCGTGCGGCCTGCCCGCCATCCGCGTCGGGCTGAGTGCCGAGGCCGCGGTCTGCGGCCCCACCGTTCAGAGACGGCCCAGCTCCACGTACAGTGGCCGGTTGTCGATGCTGGGCCGGGGATCGTCGCCATAGCTCAGCCAGAAGTGGCTGGAGAACAGCTTCTGGCGCTTGTAGCCGCGTGGCACCTCTTCGAGCGGGTCGCCGTGGGTGATGCCGATGGCCAGCGCATCGTATTTCTGGCCGGGGCCGGCCATGATCCAGTCGATCAGCGCGCGCAGCACGTCCTTGTCGTCATGGGCGACCAGGATGTTGCTCAGCGTCAGGTAATTCAGCACGCCGCCAACGGGCGGCAGCTTGAAGCCGCCCACCAGGCCCACATACAGGTTGTAGAGCGGGCGCAGTGCCTTGACGATGGGCTTGAAGCCAACGATGCGCGTCTGCTTGTAGGCCTTCTGGTCCCAGCCGGCCAGCATGCCGATGAGCTGGCCGCCCTTGAAGGCCAGCGCGAAGTCGCCGATGCGCAGGCCCGCGTAATAGGGGTCGCCCGCGTGCAGCTTGCTGAAGTCGTAGACGGGGTAGCCATTGCGCCGCGGGGCCTCGCGGTCGAAGAAGGCCTGCATCGTCGGGATGTCGGCGGCCGTGGCGGCGCGGATGTTGACCCCAGCGGGAATGCGCGGCTTGATGGGCCGCACGAAGATGAAGCTGGTCTCGATGGTGTGGCTGATCCAGTAGCGGAACAGCACGCCATCGGCGGCGTTGGCGGCGGCGTCCAGCGGCGCGGTGTTTTCCTTGAGCACGATGCCCTGCAGCAGGTCGGTGCTGTCGCGGTGCTTTTTCTGTTCGATGAACAGGTTCGAGGCGATGCCACGGCGGCGGTAGTAGGGGTCGACGCGCGTGTCGCCCGAGTAATAGACGCGGCGCTTTTGTCCGCTGATGAAGAGGTCGCGCCCGGAGATGACGGTCAGGCCCGCCAGCACATCCGGGCGTTCATCGTCGTCGGCCACCGTGAGCACGAACTCCTGGCCAATCACCTTGGCGCCGACGAAAAAATCAGGGGCGCGCTGAAAGCACATCTGTGCCACGCCGGGCATGGTGATCTTGGTGATCAGGTCCTGTGCTTTGGCGTTGTCTGCGGGGGTGCCCAGTCTGACGGTGATGGCCATGGCGGATGTCGGTCAATCGTTGGTGGAGGGAAAGAACTGCGTGCGCGGCGGGGGAGGGCTTCAGGCATCCAGCGCCTGCCGCAGCACCGAGGGCACGGCGCCCTTCCAGTGCCGCAGCGGCTCGATCTTGATGTTGCCTTCGATCATCCCGCGCTCGCGGCATTGGTCGAGGTAGATGGCGCGCATCTGGGGCAGGGCCACGCAGGCGGCCGGCTGGAGCTGACCGAGTTCGCGCGCGAGCTTGTAATGGAAGTTGCCTTGCAGCGCCTGCTCGACCTGCCCGGCCAGCGACTGCTGCAGCGTCTCGCGTGGGGCATCGGCGGGGCACTCGACCAGCAGCACATAGCCGGGGGTACGGTGGCGGGCCTCGTCGAGGGCCAGCAGTGTGACCGGCGTCGTGCCATCGAGCCGCAGCGCATCCTGAACCTGCTGCGCGGTCGTGGCGCTGGTTTTTTCGCCGACCAGGTCGACACCATCGTTGCGCCCCAGGAAGACGAAGCAGGGCACCTGCTGCATGTGGGTGTCCACGCGCAGCACGTCGCTCATCTGGTAGCGCGCAAAGCCCGAGCCGGTCGTCAGGATGGGGATCACCTCCTGGCCTTGTCGCAACTGCCAGGCAGGCAGGATCTTGCCGTCCTGCGCATCGGCGAACTCGAAGAAGTGGCTGAGGTAGGCCAGCGGGTAGTGCCCGCCGAAGGGGAAGGTCACGACGCCTTCGGTGGCCCACAGGCCCTTGCCCTGGAAGGCCGCGTGCGGCAGCAGGGCCTTGAGCTTTTGAGCCCAGGGGGCGGCCGCCGCCGTGTCCCACGAGCTCAGCACCGCCAGTTGCGGCCACAGCTGGGCGAAGAAGGCCGGCTGTAGCTGGCCGTTCCAGTTGCGCAGCAGCTTGGCCGCCCGCGCCGATTGGGGGCAGCGCAGGCCGGCCATGCGCGCTTTGCGTGGCCCCCAGTCGCCCGTGGCCAGGGCCTGGGCCAGCTCTTCCCGCCAGGTGGACATCTGCTCCAACGCGCCCAGGCCGAAGGTGGGGCTCCACACCGAGAGGAAGCCCAGCGAGGCGTCGGCCGCCAGGTAGGCGATGGTGGCGAACAGGGAGTCGTCGGAGGTTTCCGCCAGGGCGATGTCCTGCGGCGCGGCCTGCGTCAGATAGGCCAGCAGCCGCTTGCCGAAGGACAGCAGCTTCATGTCGTCGTTGATGTCGCCGGCGGTCTGGCTGCGCATCTCGGTGGGGATCCACGACAGCGACCAGTAATGCGTGCCCTGCGCCATCTTGGGAAACTGTGTGTACAGGTCGCCCAGCCAGGCCGTGATCGGGTCGTCGATCTCGTCGAGGAACATCTGGGTGTAGGGCACCCACTTGACCGCCGAGGTCGAGCCGCTGGTGGGCTGGTAGCGCATCACCGGCGAGTCGATCAGCAGCGACTGCTTGCTGCTGCGCTGCTGGCCGATGGCCTCGGCGTAGTCCTTGTAGGTCGTCAGGGGCATCTGCCGCACGAACTCTTCATAGGACCAGTCGGCACGGATGCCGCGGCGCTCGCCTTCGGGGGAGCGGGCCGCGGCCGACAGCCAGCGGGCGAGTCGCGCGCGCTGGACGGACTCCAGCTCGCCGAGGTGTGCTTCAAAACGACGTCGCCCGGGGGCGACCAGCTGTTTGAGTAGTTGATGTCCGAGTGCCGTGCCTGCGCCCATGCCTTAAGAGGTCTCGCCCCGTTCCAGTGCTTCATCCAGGCTGGAGTCCTGCCAGGATGCTTGTTGTTGTGATTGCGCGCGGGCGGTGGAGGTCGACCCGGCCAAGTGTGGAGGGTAGTTTCGCAGAACGCGCCGGCGAAACCATTGCCAAGAACCCGACTGCAGCGCCGCTGCCATGCTGGGCAGGTCGAAGGCGCTGACGCACAGCAGTGCGCTGCCGCGGCGCCAATAAGGGTTCCATTTCTGGAACAGCGCCATGCGAGGGTCGTCGGGTCGCATGCCGGTGGTGCCCGCGTCCTGGGCATGCGGGCGCGCGCCCTCTTGGCCATGTTTGTGCAGCAGCATCCTGCGGCTGTCGAAGTCGTCTCCCAGCAGTGCCTTGCCCAGCCGTTGGGCGACGCGCCGTTGGGCGCTTGCGTGGGCGGCCGCGCCGGGAAAGGGCTGGCGCGCATGGTCGGCTATCAGCAGGTAACTTCGGACGTGGCGCGCCAACTGGCACCAGTACACCGGGGTCATTGGGTGGCGCAGCTTCAGCTTGACCAAGGCCCAGCGTGTGGCGTGGGCCGCGTCCGCCAGAGCGAACGCGTCGGCATGGGCCCGCCAGGCCGGCAGCACGACCGCGTCGTCGTTCACCACACAGATCCGCGCCTGTCCATCGAGTTGGGTGCGCGTGATGGTTTGCGTCACGTAGCCGACGATGCGTCCGTCCGCCACACCGCTGATCACGGTCACGCCGCTCTTGCGTCCGAGGTCGCGGACAAAGGCGTCGAGAGACGGCGCCTCGTGGCAGGCGGCGAAGACCTCGTACAGCGCCCGCACGCGCGACACCGGAATCGAGCGGATGGGGTGGTGGCTGATGCGCAGGGAGAGGGAAGGGGCGCTTGTCGACATGCAGAGCTCCGGGATGGAACGCCGGCTGACAGAAAACAGCCCCTGCTCGCTTTGCGGCAGCAGGCTGTTCGCGAGGGACAACAGGTTACGAATTGCATCCGAGCATGCGCCCCAGGCAGGGGTGGCGACACCGGGCTTGTCCCAGCCTCTCCCTTACCTAGGGGGTGTTGCACGCGACGCATCTGTCGCCCTCAAACCCACCCGTGCATAGGGGGTGATCTGTGCTGTTTCAAACAAGTCTGGACCGGGGGGTTGGACTGTTTGCGGGTAAGTGCGTATAATCTTTAGGTTTTGCCGACGCCTGGGTCGGCGTTTTTGTGCGGGTTGCGCTTTTGGGCTTGTTTGATCAAGCAGGGGCGCATGTCTTGGATGCCCTTGGTTGTCACTGTTGCCATGTCCTTCCAAGACTCCGACCTGTTCGATGACGCCGATCGCCAAGATCCCCCCGTTCGGCCGCTGACGCGTGAAGAGGCTCAGGCCTTGATCGCTCGCAACCCCTCCCTGTCTGTGTGGCAGGTGCTGGCTGTTCAGGCCGCGTTCGGGGTTGGTGTCGCGCTGGTGTGGGGTGGTCTGACCCGCAGTCTGCCTGCGCTGCTGTCATCGCTGTATGCGGTGGCGGTGGTGGTGCTCCCCGCCTTGCTGATGGCGCGCGGAGTGTTCGGGCGGAATGCAGGGCGCAGCGTAGGGGGGCTTCTTGTGTGGGAGCTCCTCAAGATGGGTCTCAGTGCCGCTTTGCTGGTGCTGGCGCCCAGGGTCCTTCATCCTGTGGATTGGGCTGCGCTGCTGGTGACCCTGGTGTTGTGCTTGAAGGTGATTGGGGTGGTGTTGCTGTTGTCGCAGCGCCGCAAGAAAAATTTTCTCTGACGAGAGTTCTGATGTCCGCTGACGCTCACGCTGAACACGCGCTCACCGCGCCCGACTACATCGGCCACCACCTGCGCCATCTGCAGAACTTTGCCGATCCGCAGGCCATCGTCGACTGGAACTACATCAACATCGACTCGATCTTCTGGTCGTTCGTGATGGGTGCGCTGGGCGTCTTCATGCTGTGGCGCGCCGCCAAGAAGGCCACCTCCGGCGTCCCCGGCCGCTTCCAGGCTGCCGTCGAGATGCTGGTCGAGCTGGTCGACACCCAGGCCAAGGGCATCGTGCACAACGCCGAGTCCCGCAAGGCCGTGGCCCCCGTTGCCCTGACCGTGTTCGTGTGGATCTTCTTCATGAACGCGATGGACTTGCTGCCCGTTGACCTGCTGCCCCGTATCTGGGAAGGCGTCTACGCCGCCGCCGGCCACGATCCGCACCACGCCTACATGCGCGTCGTGCCCACCGCCGACCTGTCCATCACGCTGGGCATGTCGATCTCCGTGCTGCTGATCTGCCTGTACTACAACATGAAGATCAAGGGTGTCGGCGGCTGGGTCAAGGAACTGTTCACTGCCCCCTTCCACGCACACGGCCCCGTCGGCACCATCCTGCTGCTGATCCCCAACTTCTTCCTGAACCTGGTTGAGTTCGGTGCCAAGACCATCTCGCACGGCATGCGGCTGTGGGGCAACATGTACGCAGGCGAACTGGTGTTCATGCTGATCGCCCTGCTGGGTGCCGCCGTTGGCGCTCACCTGACGGCTGGCGGCGCCGGCCTCTGGATCCTGCACATCCTGGCGGGTTCCGCCTGGGCCATCTTCCACATCCTGATCATCGCGCTGCAAGCGTTCATCTTCATGATGTTGACCCTGGTGTACATCGGTCAGGCCCACGAAGGCCACTGATCGAACGCGTACCGCTTTCAAGTTTTCTTTCCCCTTCCTTTCTTTAAACCAACCTTACTTTCTTATTAGGAGCAATCATGGAACTGGTGTTGGCTAACGTCGCTCTCGCTTGTGGTCTGATCATCGCCCTGGGCGCCATCGGTGCCTGTATCGGTATCGCCCTGATGGGTGGCAAGTACTTCGAAGCCACCGCTCGTCAGCCTGAGCTGATGAACGAACTGCAAACCAAGATGTTCCTGCTGGCCGGTCTGATCGATGCCGCCTTCCTGATCGGTGTCGGTATCGCCATGCTGTTCGCCTTCGCGAACCCCTTCATCGCCGCTCTGCCGCAGTAATCGGTCCCTTCTCGACTGAATTTTTCAATTAACCGAGAAAGGTCCGAGCCGTGAATCTGAACGCAACATTGTTCGCGCAGATCGTGGTGTTCGGGATCCTGTGGTGGTTCACGATGAAATTCGTGTGGCCCCCGATCACGAAGGCCCTCGACGAGCGCGCAAGCAAGATCGCGGACGGCCTGGCTGCAGCCGACAAGGCTAAGCTGGAATTGGCCAACGCCAACAAGAGCGTCCAGGAACAGCTCAGCCAGTCCCGCGACGAGATCGCCCAGCGCATCGCCGACGCTGAAAAGCGCGCGGCCGCCATCGTGGACGACGCCAAAAAGCGTGCGTCCGACGAAGGCGCCAAGATCGTGGCCGATGCCAAGGCGGAAGCCGATCAGCTGGTCATCCAGGCCCGTGAAGCCCTGCGCGAGCAGGTCGCCACGCTGGCCGTCAAGGGTGCCGAGCAGATCCTGCGCCGCGAGGTGAACCAACAGGTCCATGCCGACCTGCTGGATCGCCTGAAGTCGGAGCTGTGATCATGGCCGAGCTTGCAACCATCGCCCGTCCTTACGCCGAAGCCCTGTTCAAGGCCGCTCCCGCGGCGGAGCAATCCGCCTGGGTGGAGCAAGTGGACGCATTGGCTCAGGTCGCACGCGACCCCGAGTTGCGTGCGTTCGCCGACAACCCCCGTGTCACGCAAGACGCTGTCTATGGCGTGATCACCGGGGCTGCCAAGGTGGTTCTGGCACCGGCCGTGGCCAACTTCCTGCGTACCATTCTGGACAACGGTCGTCTGGCGGCCCTGCCGCTGATGGCCGAGCAGTTCCAGGCCCTCGTTCAAGCCCGCCAGGGCGTGTCCGAAGCCCGCATCTACAGCGCCTTCCCGATTTCCGACGCCCAGGTGTCCGACATCGTGGTGCCGCTCGAAAAGCGCTTCGGTCGCAAACTGGAAGCCAAGGTGGAGGTCGATGCCGGCCTCATCGGCGGCGTGCGTGTGGTGGTCGGCGACGAGGTGCTCGACACCTCCGTCAAGGCCCGCCTCGAGCGCATGAAGTCGGCCCTTCTGGCCTGATCCGCCTGTACTGGAGCCCGGCCTCAATCCACAGCCACGAACAGTCGCCAACCACCGCCGGTGTCCCGGCCGGGCCCAAGCCCGGATGGTCCACCGGCCGTCGTCAACGAGGTTTGCCTCCGAGCAGCCCTTGACCAGACTGGGAGCAAAGCAATGCAACTGAATCCCGCAGAAATTTCCGAACTGATCAAGAGCCGCATCGAGGGTCTCGGCGCGGCTGCCGACATTCGCAACCAGGGTACCGTCATCTCCGTGACCGACGGTATCGTTCGCGTGCACGGCCTGTCCGACGTGATGCAGGGCGAAATGCTGGAATTCCCGGCGGACGCCAGCGGTGTCCCCACTTACGGCCTGGCCCTGAACCTCGAGCGCGACTCCGTCGGCGCCGTGATTCTGGGTGGCTACGAGCACATCTCCGAAGGCGACACCGTCAAGACGACGGGGCGCATCCTGGAAGTGCCCGTCGGCCCCGAGCTGGTCGGCCGCGTGGTCGATCCGCTCGGCCGTCCC
>CAYPUS010000115.1:0-9074 GCA_964413815.1 uncultured Aquabacterium sp.
CGAAGAATTCGCCTCGCGCCCCAAGTAAGGGGCCGGCAAGCACCCATCCCAAAACCCACAAGGGCGAGCACATTGAAGCGGGCACATATGCATATGCGCAACGTGGCTCGGGAGGCAGACGACAATGTCTGCGTGGATCGGCCCGAAGGGGCATGGAACTGGCATTAACTGGGCATTTTTTGGAGAGTGATCATGGGTTCGTTCAGCATTTGGCACTGGTTGATCGTGCTGCTCATCGTGGTGATGGTGTTTGGCACCAAGAAGCTCAAGAACATCGGCTCGGACCTCGGTTCGGCGGTGAAGGGCTTCAAGGACGGCATGAAGGACGGCGGTACCCCCGAGCAGCCGCCCCAGCAAGTCAGCAACGCCAACCGTCAGGACGTCAACACCGTTGATGTCGACGCCAAGAGCAAGTCTTGAGCGGCCGCAGCCGTGACTGTGGGCGTGCACAGCCATGATTGATTTCGGCATCGACAAGATCGCCCTCATCGGGGCGGTCGCCCTGATCGTGCTCGGCCCCGAACGCCTGCCCCGCGTGGCCCGGACGGTGGGCGTGCTGCTGGGCAAGGCGCAGCGCTATGTGGCCGACGTCAAGGCCGAGGTCAACCGCTCGATGGAGCTCGAAGAGCTCAAGAAGGTCAGGACCGACATCGAAACGGCTGCGCACAACGTCGAGCGCTCGGTCAGCGAAGGCCTGCGTGAGGCGGAAGACGCCATGAAGGCCTTCGATGGCGTGTCGCATGACGCCAGCCACAACGAGCTGACGCACACGCCCTACTACAGCTACACGCCGCCCGTGCGCAAGAACTGGCGCATCAAGCGTGGCGCCACGCCCCTTTGGTACAAGCAAAAGAACGGCGTGCGCAGGCATGCGCAGTCCGGAGCCGCCCGCGTGGCGCGCTTTCGGCCACCCGCATCCTCGCAGCACCGCTAACCCGAGTATTGTGTGAGCGACTCCCCCCAAAACAGCCCTGAAGACGAAGGCGGCATCGAGCAGCCTTTCGTCTCCCACCTGATCGAACTGCGCGACCGTCTGATCCGCGCGGTGATCGCCATTGCCATCGCCTTCATCGCGCTGGCGATCTACCCTTCGCCCTCAGGCCTGTACGACCTCCTGGCCATGCCGCTGGTCGAGCACCTGCCCAAGGGCGCGACGCTGATCGCCACCAACCCGATCTCGCCCTTCATGGTGCCGATCAAGGTGACCATGCTGGCGGCCTTCATGCTGGCCCTGCCCGTGGTGCTCTACCAGATCTGGGCCTTCGTGGCGCCCGGGCTCTACATGCACGAAAAGCGTCTGGTGATGCCCCTGATCATCTCCAGCACCGTGCTGTTTTTCGCGGGCGTGGCCTTCTGCTACTTCTTCGTCTTCGGCAAGGTCTTCACCTTCATCCAGGAGTTCGCGCCCAAGAGCATCACGGCGGCGCCGGACATCGAGGCCTACCTCAGCTTCGTGCTCAACATGTTCCTGGCCTTCGGCGCGGCCTTCGAGGTCCCGGTGGTGCTGGTGATTCTGGCCCGCATGGGCCTGGTGTCCATCGCCAAGCTCAAGGCCTTCCGCAGCTACTTCATCGTGATCGCCTTCGTGATCGCCGCCGTGGTGACGCCGCCCGATGTGGTGTCGCAACTGGCGCTGGCCATCCCGATGTGCCTGCTCTATGAAGTGGGCATCTGGGCCGCGCAGGTGTTCGTCAAGCACTCGCAGGCGCCCGAAGAGCCCGACAACCCCGACAAGCCCACGGACGCCAAGGCGTCCTGAGGGTTGGGCCTGTCATCCTTGGGTTGCGCAGGCGCGCTTGCCCTTATTCCTCCTGCAGCTGGCCCCGCATCTGCGTCGGGGTGCGCGGGCGCTTGGCGACGACCACGCGCAGGCCAACGATCTGATCGCCCCGCTGCACCCGGATCTGCGCCGGCTCGCCCGGCTTGAGCGCCGCCACGGCATTGAGCAGTTGCGCCGTGTTGGCCACGACCACCGGCCCGACCTGGACGACCACATCACCCGGACGCATGCCGCCCTGTGCGGCCGGCCCGTTGTGCAGCACGCCCGTGATCAGCACGCCTTCGCGCACCGGCAGGTTGAAGGTCTCTGCCATCTCGCGCGTGAGGTCGCGCGGCTCGACGCCAATCCAGCCACGGGTGACCTGGCCTTCCCTGATGAGGCTGTCGAGCACTTGGCGCGCGGTCGAGACGGGAATGGCAAAGCCGATGCCCATGTTGCCCCCCGAGCGCGAATAGATGGCGGTGTTGATGCCCACCAGATTGCCGTGCGCATCGACCAGCGCCCCACCCGAATTGCCCGGGTTGATGGCCGCATCGGTCTGGATGAAGTTCTCGAAGGTGTTGATGCCCAGCTGGTTGCGGCCCAGCGCGCTGACGATGCCGGAAGTGACCGTCTGGCCCACGCCGAAGGGATTGCCGATGGCCAGCACCGCATCGCCCACGCCCAGCGTGTCGGAGTCACCCAGGACGATGGCGGGCACTTTCTCGAGGTCGATCTTGAGCACGGCCAGATCGGTTTCGGGGTCGGTGCCGATGACCTTGGCGCGGGCCTTGCGGCCATCGGTGAGCATGACCTCGATGTCGTCCATGCGGTCGACCACGTGGTTGTTGGTCAGCACATAGCCTTCCGGGGAGACGATGACACCCGAGCCCACGCCGGACTGGGGCTGGCCTTCCTGGTCACCGAAGAAATAGCGGAACCAGGGATCGTTGCGGCGCGGATCGCGGGCGGCCGAGTTGCTGGTGGTGACGCTGACCACCGCGGGCGCGGCCTTGAGCGCAGCTTGCCGAAAGCCCAGCATTTCGCCACCCTGGGCGGCCGAGGCCGGCGATGCAGGAGCGACCGCCACCGTGGGCGCGGGCAGCGCCTGCCGCCAGGTGACCGGCTGGAGCCATTGGGGTTTGAACGTGGACACCACGAACAGCACGGCGACCGCAACGGTCACCGCCTGCGAGAAAATCAGCCAGGTTCTACGCATGTGAGTTTGAAAGCCAGAAAGGGCCCGTGATGATCGACCGAGACACCCTGCTATGCCATCTGCAGGAACTGCTGGAAGCCGACCGCTTCAAGGATTATGGTCCGAACGGTCTGCAAGTTGAGGGCAAAGCGGCCATCCACAAGGTGGTCACGGGGGTGACGGCCAGCCGGGCCTTGATCGACGCGGCCATCGAGGCCGGCGCCGACGCCATCCTGGTGCACCACGGTCTGTTCTGGCGGGGCCAGGATGGCTGTGTCAAGGGCTGGATGAAGCAGCGCCTGGTCAGGCTGCTGGCCCATGACATCAGCCTGTTCGCCTACCACCTGCCGCTCGATGCGCACCCCGCCCTGGGCAACAATGCGCAGTGGGGCGAGCAGCTCGGTCTGGTGGCCGATGCCCAGTTCGCCGAGCAGAAGCTGGGCTTCATCGGGCCCGTGCCCGACGGCCTGGACCTGGCCGCCCTGGCCCAACGCGTGGAACAGGTGCTGCGCCGCAAGCCCACCGTGGTGCCGGGCGATGGCCGCCCCTTGCGGCGCGCCGCCTGGTGCAGCGGCGGTGCGCAGGGTTACTTCGAGGCGGCCATCGCCGCGGGTGCCGATGTTTTTCTCACCGGCGAGATCTCCGAGCCCCAGGCGCACTACGCGCGGGAAACCGGCGTGGCCTTCCTGGCCTGCGGCCACCACGCCAGCGAACGTTATGGGGTGCAGGCGGTCGGCCGCCACCTGGCCGAAAAACTGGGCATCGAACACCAGTTTCTGGACATCGACAACCCCGCGTGAGGCGCCTTGCAGGCGCGAGCCTCTCGCCGTCCGCAGGAGCAATCCCTGATCAGAGCGCATCATGGTGACAACAGGGACCAAAGGTGACTTGTTCCGCCCAGGCGCTTCACTTAAGCTCGGCCCCTCAACCACGAGGTAACAAACTGCATGACGGGTCCGTATCGTCACGCATGGGTCGTCCTGGCATGTTTGGGCGCGGCGTCGCCATGGACTGCCGCCCACGCCGCTCCCCCAGCCCTGAACGGGTGCTTCATCCATGAGGCCGTCGCGGGCGACACGCTCATCGGCCTGGCCGAGCAGCACCTGGCCCGGGCCTCGGACTGGCGCGTGCTGGCACGTGTCAACCAGGTCCATTCCCCGCGCCGCATCCCCATCGGCACCCGCCTTTGCCTGCCGCTGGCTTTGCTCAAGCCCACGCCCCAACCCGGCGTGGTGCTGGATGTGGCCGGCACCGTCACGCGCGAGCCCCCTGCCGCTGGCTTGCCCTTGTCCAATCGCTTGACGAGCGCGCCGGTCTCCCAGGGCGATGTGCTGCCTGTGGGCACGCTGCTGCGCACCGGCGCCCACGGCTTCGTCACAGTGCAGTTGCCCGACGGCTCCACCTTGAAGATCCAGCCGGACACCGAAGCGCGGCTGACGCAGTCCCAGCGCTACGAGACCACCGGCAGCTTCTCCAGCATGTGGGAGGTGCTGCGCGGCCGGGTGGAGTCATGGGTCAAGCCGGTCAAGGACGGTCAGCCGCGCCACCAGATCAAGACGCCCCAGGCCACGCTCGGCGTGCGCGGCACGGATTTTCGCGTGGTGACCGACGGCGATCGCATGCGGGCGGAAACACTCAGCGGCAGCGTGGCCGTGCGTGGCGCTCAAAAAGAGACCGTGCTGCACGCCGGCCATGGGGCCCTGACTCAGACCGGCCAGCCGCCCACAGCGGCCCTGCCCCTGCCCGCCGCGCCGGACATCGGCATGCTGCCGACGCTGCATGAACGCGTGGTCCTCAAGTTCGTCCTGCCCGAGATGCCCGGCGCGCATGCGTGGCGCATCCAGGTGGCGGAAGACGAGCAGTTCCACCGCATCCGGGGCGAGGCGGTGTCTTCGACGCCGGTGCTGCGGCTGACCGACCTACCCGATGGCCACTACTTCCTTCGAGCGCGGGTGGCCAATGCACAGGGCCTCGAAGGCGCCAATGCGGTCAAGGCCTTCCGACTCAAGGCCCGGCCCGAGCCCCCGATTCCCATCGAGCCGGCGCACCAGGCCAAGCTTCGCCAAGCCACGGCGCCTTTGCGATGGGCGGCCCACCCGAAGGCAACGCACTACCGCCTTCAGGTCGCGCGCGACGAAGCCTTCCAGGACATCGTGGTGGACGAAGCGTCGGTGAAGGACACCCAGACCACCCTCGCGCTGGCCGCGGGGGACTACCTTTGGCGCGTGGCCACTACCGCCCCTGGGATGGACCACGGGCCCTGGGGCGATGCCCAGCTGTTGCGCATGCGCGAGCCCCCCGCCCAGCCTGCGCCCCCCATCGTCTCGGAGACGACCTTGCATTTCCAGTTGCCTGCCGAACATGGTCAGCGCTTCGAATTCCAGATGGCCAGCGACGAAGCGTTCGGCAACTTGCTGGCGGCGCTGGGCTCGGATGACGGTGCCGTCACTGTGCCGCGCCCTGCCGAGGGCGGGCTGCTATGGGTGCGTTACCGGGCCATCGATGAAGACGGCTTCGTCGGCCCCTACACCACACCGCAGAAGGTGGCCTTGCCGGCTTGCGTTCGCAGCGGCAGTGGTGCCTGCGTCGAGGTCGGCGCCGGGCGCTACCTCACCACCGGGCCATGAGCGGGGCCATGCCGGAGACACCGGGACAACCGCGCTCATCCAGGTACGCGTGGTGGGCGCTGTTGCTGGGCATGCCCATCCTGACGGCGATCGCGTGCTTATGGCAATGGGCCTCGCTGCTCGACACTTCCGCCTATGACACGGCCCAGCGCAGCTGGCCACGCCCCCCGCCTGAGGACGTCGTCATCGTCGCCATCGACGAGCCCAGCCTCAAGGCCATCGGACGCTGGCCCTGGAAGCGGGCCATTCACGCGGAGGCCATCCGGCGCATCGACCACGCTGGCGCCAAATCCATCTTGCTCAATCTGCTGCTGAGCGAAGCCGATCCCGACCCTGGGCAGGACCAGCAACTGGCCAACGCCATGAAGCACTCGGGCAAGGTGGTCTTGCTGGTCGGGCGACTGGCCCAGGGTCCGGGGCAAGGCCAGGCTTTGCCGCCCATCGCGCCGCTGGCCGAGGCCGCGGCCTTGCTCGCGCACGCCGACGCGCTTCTGGATGACGACGGCACGCTGCGCCGCGCGCAGCTGTGGTCGGGTGGGGACAGCGTCCGCACCGGCCCCGTCTTGCCGCATCCCGCGCTGGCGCTGCTGCAAGCGGCGGGCGAAGTGCCCGCGTGGCTGGCCACCCCCGACACGGACGCCCGCAACAGTCACGGGCCTCAGCGCATTCCTTTCGTGGGCCCCCCCGGACATGTCCGGCATGTCTCGTACGCCGCCGTGCTGCGCGGCGAGCTCGCGCCCGACACCTTCCGCGGCCGGCATGTCCTGATCGGCGCCACCGCCTTCGGCCTGGGCGACACCTTTCAGACGCCGGTCTCCCGCGAGGGCCAGGGCATGTCGGGCGCCGAAGTCACCGCGCAGTGGCTGGGCAGCCTTCAGCGCGGGCGCCATCTGCGCAGCTTGCCAGACGCGTGGAACGCTGCGCTTTCCGCGCTGGTGGTGCTGGGGCTGTTGGTCTGCTACCCACGCCTCGCACCCCGGCGCGCCCTGCTGCTGGCCCTGGGCACGGGCGCCCTGGCGGTGGGCGTGTCGTGGGCGCTGATGGCCATCGATCTGTGGTGGCCCCCATTCGGTCTCGCCCTGGGCGCGCTCTTGAGTTACCCGGCCTGGAGCTGGCTCAAGCTGGAGACCACGGCCCGCGCGCTCGAGGCCGAACTGCAACGCCTGTCGCGCGACCCGGGCGTGCAGACGAGTTGGCCTGCATCGGTGCTCGACGCCCCTCGCACGGACTTCATGAGCCAGCGCACCGATGCGCTCAGCCAGGCAGGCGCCCAGTTGCGTCAGGCTCGGCAGGTGCTGGCCCGCACGCTGGCCGCACTGCCCGATGCCGTGTTCGTGATTGATTCGCAGCATCGCATCACGCAGGCCAATCAGCAGGCAGGCCTGATGAGCGAGGTCGCGCCAGCCAGCGCCTTGTTGGGGCGGCCTTTGCAAGAGGTGCTCACCGCGTGGGCGCCCAGTGAAGCGCCGAATTGGGCGATGGTGCTCTCTCGGGCGGTCCAATCCGGGCAGGTTCAGCATACCGAGGCCTCCCATCCAGGTGGTCGCCAGTTGCTGGTCTCGGTGGTCGCGGTGGATGGCGGACTGGCCAGCAGCGAGGCCGAGATCATCGTGTGCGCCACCGACGTCACCGCCCTGCGCCAGGCCGAACTGCAGCGCGCCGAGTTGCTGGGCTTCATCGCGCACGACATCCGCGCGCCCCAGGCGTCCCTGGTCTCCTTGGTGGAGCTGCGCCGGCTGGGCGGCAAGTTGAGCAACGAAGAAACGCTGGCCCACGTCGAAAGCATGGCGCGCCACACGCTGGAGCTGTGCGAAGAGCTGCTGCAGGTGATGCGGGCCGAAACCCGCCCCGCCAGCCTTGCGCCGGGCGATCTGGTCAAGCTGGCCAACAGTGCCATCGCCCACATGCAGATGCTGGCCAAGGGCCGTGACATCCGCGTGCACGCCGATTGGGACGAGGGCACCACCATGCCGGCGGTCTATGACGACTACCTGCTGCACCGCGCTCTGTGCAACCTGCTGAGCAATGCCATCAAGTTCAGCCCGCCCAAGGGATTGGTGACCGTGGCCCTGGAAGAACAGCCCGGCTACCGGGTGCTGTCGGTGAAGGACCAAGGCCCAGGCATTCCCGAATCAGAGCTTGGACGCCTGTTCAAGCGCTACGAGCGCGTCGAACAGGGTCGCCCGTCCAAACTGGCGGCGGGTATCGGCCTGGGCCTGGTCTTCATCGACACCGTGGCGCGCCGCCATGGCGGCCACGTGAAGGTGCTCAATCGCCCCGGTGAAGGCGCCTGCTTCGAGCTGTGGCTGCCCACCCTGGAGCAACCCACCATGCCTGAGCATGGCACTGCCATCGATGGCGCTTGAGCACATGCGCTGAACCGCGCAAGCTCAGTGATGCAGCACCTGCCCGAGCTCGGCAAAGCTGCGTGAATGCAGGTCGGCTTCGATGGTCATGTTCATCGCCATCTCGAGCCGGTGTGCGGAAAACAGGCCCCGCAGCACCGTGCGTCCATCCTTGTTCTGGGTGACCAGCAGGTAGCGCAGCCCATGCGCATGCAAGGTGGCGGCGATGTCGCCCAGGCGCGCTGTGCGCACCTGCACCAGGTCCACCGTCTCCCACAGGGCGACGGGGATCATCACATCTGCCAGGGTCAAGTCGCGGTGGGACATGTGATGACTGGAGGCGCGCATCACGGGCCGCTCACCCTGGATGTCCTCCGCCGTGACCATGCCCACAAGCTGGCCGTCCGCGCCGGCGACGAACACCATGCGCACGCGGGCACGCTGCATCAGCTTGAGGGTGTCGGGCAGGCTGTCGCTGTGGCTGGCCACGATGCAGGGTGCGTGGCGCAGATCGGTCAGCAGGCTGAGGGCCGGATCCTGGGGCATGCACCAGCGCTGAAGCTGAGGCAAGTCGGGCGCCTGGGTCATCGCCCTCAAGGGTAAGGACCTGAACGGATGGGTGTCAGGCATGGGACGCTCCTTTCGAAGTCGCGCCCTGCCCTGGCGGCCCATGCGGCACCGCCGGCCGGGCACAGGACAAGGGTCACTTCCCGCAGAAAAGATTACGCCTGCCTGCTGCGGTGCAACAGGGGTGCCCGCATGTCCCTGTCCGCGCTGATGCGATCGGTTTGTCCCTTTGACCGGGCAGGCGCATAGTGGACGCCTTTTCGCCCTCCGATTTCCGCACTTTGACCGTGCCTGGAATCAGGGGGCGTTTTTCTGCGCGCCAGGCGCTCAGATCCGCACGGGGATCCCGCGCTGCGCCATCAGCGCCTTGGCCTGCGCCACGGTGTATTCGCCATAGTGGAAGATGCTGGCAGCCAGCACGGCATCGGCGCCGCCTTGTTGCACGCCGTCGGCCAGATGATCAAGGTTGCCGACGCCACCGGAGGCGCTCACGCGGGCCGTCAGCGATGCGGTCGGCGTGCCGGTGATCGCCTCCGGTGGCGTCGGCAACCTTGATCATCTGGCCGACGGCGTGCAAC
>CAYPUS010000116.1:0-9018 GCA_964413815.1 uncultured Aquabacterium sp.
CCATGACGCGCGCGTACTGGGCGCGGCTGTAGCGCGGATGCAGGGCGGACAGCTTGATGGAGATGCCCGGGGCCTCATACAGGCTGAGGCCCTGCGCCGTCTGGCCGATGGCGTGGATGGCGTCTTCATAGGCCTGCAGGTAGCGCTGGGCATCCTGGGCGGTCAGCGCGGCTTCGCCCAGCATGTCGAAGGAGTGGCGATAGCCCTGCTGGGCCTGCGTGCGTGCACGAGCCAGGGCGCTGTCGATGTGCTGGCCGATGACGAACTGTTCACCCAGCATGCGCATGGCCGCATCGACGGCGCGGCGGATCAGGGGCTCGCCGCCCTTGGCCGCCACGCGTCTCAGCGCGGCGTACAGGCCCGTCTCTTCGTGCGTGCCCACGAGGCGGTCGGTCAGCAGCAGGCCCCAGGTGGTGGCGTTGACGAAGAGCGAGTGGCTGCGGCCCAGGTGGGCGGCCCAGTCGGCATCGCCCACCTTGGCGCGGATGAGGGCGTCGCGCGTGGCGTCGTCGGGAATGCGCAGCAGGGCTTCGGCCAGGCACATCAGCGAGACGCCTTCCTGCGTGGACAGGGAGAACTCCTGCATCAGGGCCTGGACGCGCCGCGCCTTGCCTGGCATGCGGCCCTTTGCGCGTCCGCGGCCGTTCTGCTGGTCTCGCAGGCGCTGGGTCAGAGACTTGGCCAGTTCGGCAATGGGCGCCTGCAGCGCATCGGGCAGGGTCGCGTCGGGCAGCAGGGCCTGCACGCAAGCGACCTCGTCCCGGCGCGTGGCGCGGGTGACCGCATCGCGCAGCGGGGAAGGGGGGCGCAATGCCTGCCCGAGCAGTTCGAAGGGACGGAAGGGGGGAAGACCTGGCGTCATGTCGACCCAGGTTAAGTGAAGCCGCTTGGAAGGTAAAGCGGGGCGCGCCGACAAAGTCGCGCGGGGCGCGCGCCACAGTGGAATCCGTTAAAAATATCGGGATGCCGGGCAGGGGCCTCAGGCGGAAAGCGGTGCCCTTGCCGCCTTCCTCAGGCCGGGAAGGTCTCCTGGATCAGCTTCTTCAAGGCCGGGCCGCTGATGCCGTCGTGCATGACGAAGCGGGACAGGGCCTGCATGGGTTGGGCCAGGGAAGCCGGCCGGTCGCCAAAGGTGACGCTGGCGTGAAAGCCCAGTTCGGCGGCGATGTCCATCAGGGTCTTGTCATGGGCGCCGTGGGGCCAGGCCTGGAAGGACACCGGTTTGACCAGGCGCTGCTCGACGGTGACCTTGCCGCGTTCGATCTCGCCGCGGGCATATTTTTCGAAGTCCTCGGGCGAGCGGTCTTTGCGGGCCTGGACGAGGTCGAGGCCGGAGAAGGTGCGGGCCTGCACGCTGAAGCGGCCGCTGTGGTGCAGGCCGCTGAGGTCGTCCCAGGTCAGGGCGCGCGGGCCCTTGCCCACCGTCGTGGGCGTGATGTAGAGCGTCGCCGGCCAGGCCGAGCCGTGCATCTGGCGCATCAGGATCTCGACGATGGAGCGGTCGCAGTCGTCCACGCTGAGCACGATGGGGCGGGGCGGCAGGTTGGCCAGACGGCCCGCATGGTGCGCGACCAGATCGACCATCGAGATGACGTTGGCCTTGGCATCGCGGATGGCCTTGAAATGCGCGGCCAGCGTGGCGCGGCGCACCGTCTGGGCGTCTTCGGCCTTCTCGGCGAAGCGACGGTAGCACAGGATCATGCCGGTGGGGCGCTGCGCGGGCGTGGCCGCCAGCGCCGCGGGCAGCAGCCAGGGCGTGGCGGCGAGCAGACCGGCCTGACGCAACCAGGCGCGGCGGTGGGGGCTCAGTGCTTCCGTGGGGCCATTCAGGGCAGGCGGGATTTCCATCGGTGTGTTCATGCGCACGATTGTCTGCGCGCGTTAAGCGCATGCCATCCGGATTGACGCGCGGGTGTGGTGAGGCAGAACCCTTCAATCGGGGGGGCGCGGGGGTGGCGTGCAAACCGTGTACGCTGCGCCCCATGCAAGATTTCGAACTCAATGGGAAAGCCGTGTCGGTGGATGTCGAGGACGACATGCCGCTGTTGTGGGTCCTGCGTGATGAACTGGGCCACACGGGCACGAAGTTCGGTTGCGGCGTGGCCGCTTGCGGCGCCTGCACGGTCCACTTGAATGGCGCGCCCGTGCGATCTTGCGTGATGCCGATGGCGGCCGTGGCCGGCGGGCAGGTGCGCACCATCGAAGACAAGCGCGACCCCGTTCTGGCCGCCTTGCAGGCGGCGTGGATCGCGCACCAAGTGCCGCAGTGCGGCTATTGCCAGTCGGGGATGCTGATGGCGGCCGCGGCCTTGCTGCGCAGCACGCCGCGCCCCACCGATGCCGACATCGACGGCGCGCTGACCAATCTGTGCCGTTGCGGCACCTACCAGCGTGTGCGCGCGGCCATCCATGCGGTGGCCCGGGCCGGGCAGGGAGCCGTGGCATGAAAGCGCTGTTGTCGCGCCGCGCTTTCTTGGTCACCGGTGCGGCGGTCACCGGTGGCCTGTTGGTGGGTTGCGGCAAGCCTTCGGCCCGCACTCGCCTGGGTGAGGCGGCCTCGTTGCCGGCGGCCGAAGGTGAGATCGGGCTCAATGGCTGGGTGAAGATCGCGCCGGACGGGCGCGTCACCGTGGCCGTGCCGCGCTCGGAGATGGGTCAGGGTGTGCTGACCGCGCTGCCGCAACTGCTGGCCGAGGAACTGGATGCCCGCTGGGAAGACGTGCGGGTCGAGCAGGCCCCGGTGGCGCGCATCTATGCCAACACGGCCATGCTGCTCAACGCCGTGCCTTTTGTGTCGGACGACGATGGTTTGCTGGCCCGCCTGGCACGCGCCAGCATGCAGCGCGCCGGCTATGTGCTGGCCTTGCAAATCACGGGTGGCTCCGCCAGTGTCCGCGACGCTTGGGAGCCCATGCGCCTGGCCGGCGCCACCGCCCGGGCGATGCTGGTGGCGGCCGCGGCGCGGCGCTGGCAGGTCGACGCGGCCACCTGCCGTGTCGAGGCCGGCCAGGTGATCCACGGCGGCACGGGCGCCCGGCTGGGTTTTGGCGAACTGGCGGCCGAGGCGGCCAAGCTGCGCCCTCCTGAGGATGTGCCGCTGAAGGACCCCAAGGATTTCCGCCTGATCGGCCAGCCCATGCCGCGCAAGGATTTGCCGGCCAAGGTCGATGGCTCTGCGGTGTTCGGCATCGATGTGCAACTCGAAGGCATGGTGCACGCGGCCATCGCGCAGCCGCCCGTGTTCGGCGCCGCGATCGAGTCGGTCGATGACAAGGCCGCTTTGGCGCGCCGGGGCGTCATCAAGGTGCTGCGCCTGCCGCGGGCCGTGGTGGTCGTGGCCGACAACTGGTGGCGCGCGAAGCAGGCACTGGCGGAGGTCAAGATCGTCTACGGGCCCAGTGCCAATGCGCAGGTGTCCTCGGCCAGCATCCGTCAGCAGTTCGAGCAGGAGTTGGCCACGAACGAGGGCTTCAGCTATGGCGAGCGGGGGCTGGGCGAAGAGGCCATGGGGGGCGCCAAGGACGCGAAGCTGGCTTTTGAGCAGGCCTCCCGGGTGGTCGAGGCGCGCTACTGGGCACCCTATCTGGCCCATGCGGCCATGGAGCCCGTCAACTGCGTGGCGCAGGTGCGCGAGGGGCGGGTGGACGTGTGGTGCGGCACCCAGTCGCCTTCGCTCGCAAGATGGAAGGCCGCTCAGGTGGCGGGTGTGGACCAGGACAAGGTGAGGCTGCACGTGCCTTACCTGGGCGGCGGCTTCGGGCGCCGGTTGGAGACCGACATGGTCGAGCAGGCGGTGGCCATTGCGATGCAACTGGAAGGCCGCCCCGTGAAGCTGCTGTGGTCGCGCGAGGAGGACACGCAGCACGATGTGTACCGCCCGGCCGCGCTGGCCGACTTCCGCGCGGCCCTCGATGCGAAGGGCCGTGTGACCGCCTGGCACAACCGCGTCGTGGCCCAGTCCGTCGGCGCCAGCGCCATGGGGCGCCTGTCGCCCTGGATGGGTGCCGACCTGCCGGACAAGAACCAGATCGAAGGCGCTTTCGATCTGCCCTATGACATCGGCCACATCGACGTGCGCCAGATCCGCCCACACACGCATGTGCCGGTCGGATCGTGGCGCAGCGTGGGGCACTCCTACAACGCCTTCTTCACCGAGTGTTTTGCCGATGAGCTGGCGCATGCGGCGGGCGAGGATCCGCTGGCCTGGCGGCGCGAGCGGCTCAGCCGCCATCCCCGCCACCGGGCCGTGCTCGAACTGGCTGCCAGCAAGGCCGCCTGGGGCCAGCCGCTGCCGGCCGGCCGCGCGCGGGGCCTGGCCCTGCATGAATCCTTCGGCTCGATCTGCGCGCAGGTGGCCGAGGTGTCGGTGGCCGATGGGCAGGTGAAGGTGCACCGCGTGGTCTGCGCGCTCGATTGCGGGGTGGTCGTCAACCCCGATACGGTCGAGGCGCAGATGCAAAGCGGGATCGTGTTCGGCCTGAGTGCGGCGCTGATGGGCGAGATCACGCTCACCGAAGGCCGCGTCGCGCAAAGCAGCTTCACGGATTACGATGCGCTGCGGCTGTCTCAGATGCCGGTGATCGAGACGCACATCGTGCCCAGCACCGCACCCCCTGGCGGCGTGGGCGAGCCCGGCACGCCCCCCATCGCACCGGCCGTGTGCAATGCGCTGTTCGCCCTGACGCAGCAGCGCATCCGCAGCTTGCCGATCCGTTTGAGTTAGCGGGCGGGTCTCGCGTCCATCCTTGTCATCGAGCGCATGCACAGCAACGAACACGAGGTCCTTCAGCAGGCGCTGCGCTGGCGCGAAGCGGGGCACCGCACGGTGCTGGTGACCGTGCTGAGCACCTTTGGCGCCAGTCCGCGTCCGGCGGGTTCGCTGGCGGTGATCAGCGAGCGTGGGCTCATCAGCGGTTCGGTGTCGGGCGGTTGCGTCGAGGACGACCTGGTGCATGAGGTGATGCGCGGGGGCTTCTGGGCCGAGGGTGCCGCCCGGGTGGCGCTGCGCACCTATGGGCGCGACGCTGCCGAACGCGAGCGCTACCGCCTGCCTTGCGGCCACGCCCTGCATCTGGCGGTGGAGCCCCACTGGTCTGCCGATGTGGCGCTGGCCGCCCTGGCCGCGATGGCCGAACGCCGCCTGGTGGTGCGCCGGCTCGATTACGGCAGCGGGCAGGCGCGCATCGAGCCTTTCAACGGGCAGCCGGATTTCGCGGACGATGCCCAGGGCCTGAGCCAGGTGCTGGGCCCGCGCCATCGCCTCTTGTTGATCGGCGCCACCGAAGTCAGCCGCTACCTGGTCCCGATCGCGCGCTCGCTGGGCTATGCCGTCAGCGTGTGCGACCCGCGCGCCGAGTACACGGGTGCCTGGCCGCACGATGACGATGTGCGCCTGCTCACCGACATGCCCGATGACGCCGTTCAGGCCTTTGCCTGCGATGCCCGCACGGCGGTGGTCACGGTCACGCACGACCCCAAGCTTGACGACCTGGCCCTGATGGAGGCCTTGCGCTCGCCGGCCTTCTATGTGGGCGCGCTGGGATCGGGGGCGACGACGGCGCGGCGCAAGGAAAGGCTGCGCCTGTTCGATTTGGATGATGAACAGATCGCCGCCCTGCGGGGGCCGGTGGGCTTGCCGATCGGCTCACGCTCGCCGGCCGAGATCGCGGTGTCGATCGCCGCCGAACTGGTGCTGGTGGGGCGCGGGGCGGCCGCCTCGGGTGCGCACGGCGAAGGCGGCCGTGCATGCGCACTCGCGACAGGGGCAGCGTCATGACGCGCATCGTCGGCATGGTGCTGGCCGCGGGGCAATCGAGCCGCTTCGGCAGTGACAAGCGCCAGGCCATCCTGCCCGATGGCCGCTGCATGCTCGAAGCGGTGCTGCAGCGCTTCCATGCGGTCTTCGACACGGTGCTGCTGGTGGCGCGCGAGCACGATGCCTTCGCGCAGCAATTGGCCGATGTGCACGGCTCGGTACTGGTCGTCAATGAGCAGGCCGATCTGGGCATGGGGCAGTCGCTGGCCTGTGGCGCGCAGGCCCTGATGGCGCGACGCGATGTGGATGGCGTGGTGATCGGTCTGGCCGACATGCCGGCCCTGGCCGCATCCACCCTGCAGGACATCAAGGATGTGCTGGCCGCGCGCATGGCACCGGTCGTGCCGCGCTACCAGGGGCAGCTCGGGCACCCGCGCGGCCTGCCCGCGAGCTGGTTCGAGGCCTTGGGCCGCCTGAGCGGCGACCACGGTGCGCGTCACCTGCTCGACTGGCGCCAGGCCGTGGCCGTGCAGGTGAACGACCGCGGTGTGCTGCTCGACGCGGACACCCCTGAAGACCTCGCGCGTTTGGCCCAGGGGTAACATGCCGGGGCTTGCTGTGCCCGCCCCCCTGTCATGTCCGCTGATACCAACCCAGCCCCCGCCGCCCGTCCTGTTTTCTTGAGGTCCCGTTGGCTCAAACCCGTCCTGATCGTCACGGGGGTGGCGGCTTTGTGGACCGGCGTCGTGGGCAGCTGGCTGCCGCAGTTTGCACGCCCGCGCGTGGAGGCCGCCGCGAGCGAGGCATTGGGCACGCCCGTGGCCATCGCCGCCTTGCAGGTGCAGCCCTGGACCGGCTTGCTCACGGTGCAAGGCCTGCGGGTCGGCCCCGATGCCACGCCCCTGCTGCGCCTGAAGCAGGCCGATGTGCAGCTGTCGCTCGAATCGATCTGGCGCCTGGCGCCTGTGCTGCGTCGCGTGAGCCTGACGCAGCCTGACATCTGGATCGAGCGTCAAAGCGCCGAGCGCTTCAACTTCTCGCCCGTCGTCGAAAAGCTGCTGGAAGACAAGGACGAGCCGAAGGACAAGGATGAGGCGCCGCAGCGCTTCGCCGTCTTCAACATCGTCGTGACCGAGGGCCTGGTGCGCTACACCGACCGCGTGCTGGACCAGACGCACCGCATCGACCAGCTGCGCATCGGTGTGCCATTCGTGTCCAACCTGCCCAGCAAGATCGATGTGGACGTCGAGCCTTTGCTGTCGGCCCGGATCGATGGCAGCCCGCTCCACCTCAAGGGCCGCACCCTGCCTTTCCAGGAGACGCGCCAATCCGAGCTGGACGTCCGCCTGGACGCGGTGGACGTACCGCACTGGCTGGCCGCGGCCCATCCCTTCCTGCCGGCCGAATGGCGCCCGCAGGCCACCAGCGGCAAGCTGGATGTGGCGCTGACGGTGGGCTTTGCGATGCGGCCGCCACCGGCCGTGCCGCTGCTGACGCTCAAGGGAAGGATGCAGCTCGATCAACTTGCGCTGAGCCTGCGCGATGCGCCCATGCTGGGTGACGCCGCCCTGGGCTGGCAGAGCCTGAAAGTGGAAGGCATCGACACGGCGCCGCTGGCGCGGCAGGTGGCGCTGGGCAAGGTGGATGTGGATGGCTTGACGTGGCGCAGCCAATTGGGTGTCGCCGCGCCCGCGGCGGCCAAGGCATCGAACGCGAAGGCCGCTGCTGCAGCGTCTGCTGCGGCTGCCGAGACCAAGGCGCAGGACGCGGACACATGGGCATGGCGCGTCGGTGAGATCGACCTGCGCACGGGCCGCATCGATGTGCAGCCGGTGATGCCCGCGCCGCAGACGGCGGCCGGCAGGCGGGGCGCTGGCGGGGCCAAGACGCCGGTCTGGCCGGCCCTCGACAGCGTGCACGTCTCGGTCAGGGGCCTGGACAGTGCCGCCAAGGCGGCGCCGGCGAACTGGCGCATCGATGTGCGCGATGCCCATGAGGGCCGCGTGCAGGCCCAGGGTCAGGTGCAGCCGGCGCGGCAGTCGGTGCAGGCGCAGCTCGATGTGGGTGGCCTGAAGCTTGCGCCTTGGCTGGCGCCCTTGACGCCGTCCCTGTCGCTGCCCTTGTGGCTGGCCGAAGGGCAACTGGCGCTGCAGGCGAAGGTGGATGCGCGCCTGCAGCCGGCATCGGCCACGCAGCCTGCACAGGCCGCGCTGCTGTCCGGTCGGGTCCAGCTGCGGGATGTGGATGCACGGGCCAGCCAGCCGGGGTCGAAGGACCGGGTGCGGCTGGCCGAGGCGACCCTCGACGGCGTGCAGGGCCAGCTGGACCTGTCTGGCGAGCCGACCTTGCGCACGCTGACGATGGACAGCCTGACCCTGTCGCAACTGGATGCCAAGCTGACGCGTGGCAAGCAGGGCGAATGGCTGGGCATGGCGCCCGGGCAGACCTCGTCCACGCCCGCGCCGGCTGGGCGATCGGGCACCGCCAAGCGCGTGGCGCCAAAGACGAAAGCCCCGTCCACCTCGGCTGAGCCCGACATCCAGCTCAAGACCTTGCGCTGCGAGGCCTGCCAGGCCCGCGTGACCGACCAGACGGTCAGCCCTCCCGCCCAGTTCGACGTCTCCCAGCTCAAGCTGCTGGTGACGGGCCTGTCGGGCAAGCTGTCGAATCCCATCCAGGTGGCGCTCGACACGCTGGCGCAAGGCAAGGGGCAGCTGCACTTCAAGGGTGATGTGCGGCCCGAGCCGCTGTCCGTGCAGGGGCGCGTGAAAGTGGCTGCACTGGACCTGCGTGCCGTCCAGCCCTACATCGATCCCCTGGTCAACATCCGGCTGGCGGCGGCAAAGGCGCAGGCCGACGGGCAGTTGACGCTGCAGGACAAGGCCCCGGGCGGCCTGGGCGCGCGCTACCGTGGCCGGGTGGGCCTGACAGGTGTGCGCGTGCAGGACCGCGTCAACGAAGCCGACTTCGTGCGCTGGCAGTCGCTCAGCCTTGACGGCCTGGACGTGAACTGGGCCGATGAGGCGCTCGATGCCAACCTGGGCCGCATCGCGCTCAAGGACTTTTACGGCCGGGTCATCGTCAACGGCAATGGCGAGCTGAACCTGGCCGGCATCATGCGCCAGGAGGCCGGCGGCGAGGCCCGCTCGCTGACCACGCCGGAAGGCGCGGGCGGGAGTGTGCCGGCGCCTGGGGGGGCTGCCTCCGCACCTGCATCGGCATCGGCATCTCAGCCCGCATCGACCACGGTCACCACGAAGGCC
>CAYPUS010000117.1:0-9015 GCA_964413815.1 uncultured Aquabacterium sp.
CTGAACCGTTCTTGAACCGTCCCTGAGCTGCTCCTGAACCGATCGCGACAGACTGCATCCACCCCGGCCGCGCGGTGGCCCAAAACCCTTGCAAGGCAAGGCCCGCGGGAGTAATCTTCAGTCTGCCTGCGAGACAGGCACTCAAAAAAAGATGCAGTCACTGCATCTTGGGATGCGGCGAACCCAACCTTCGCCCTTTCCTCGCGGCTCTCCCGCCGCTCCAACCCCCGGCTCGTCCGGGGGTTTCAGTTTCTACGCGTCCGGGCTCACGGTCGCCGCCGCGGCCATCGCCGTGGCCTTATCCCGCCTGTCGAATGGACTGCACCAGCAGGCCCAAGCATTCCCGCAGAGCATTCAAAACATTGCGCGTGCCGCTTGCCGACGGGAGCCAATTCAGCACAGTGCGCTCACCCGCCCCCCAATAATCCATCGGCGCAGATGTGATGGTGATCGGCGTGGACGCGCCTGCCCGAGCCGCCTGCCGCGCCGCCGCCTCGAACTCCGCGCGGGCGCGCCGCATGTGAAAGGCGTGCGTCACCACAACGACCTCCCGCACACCTTGTTGCGACATCAGCGCGATGGTCTTGACGGCGTTTTCATGCGTATCAGCCGACGCGTTCTCGATCCAGCGCAGCTGCGCCCCATAAAAATCCAGCGCGACCCGGGCGGCGACTTCGGCCTCGGTGGCCTCCACCTCACCGCCCTTCTGCGCCCAACCCAGGCCGCCACTGAAGCCGAGAGGAATGCCCGTCTGCTTGCTCAGCCACACGCCATAGCGGAGGCGGTCCGCGGAGTGGCTGCTGAGCTCGGCCATGCCGTACTCGGGGGCCATGGGGTTCCTGCCGGCTCCCAGCACCACGATCGCCGCACCGGACCGGCGGGCCTTCAAGGCCTCCAGCTTGTCGCCGATCAAGGGCGCGTCCGGCTTCAGCACCCAGTGCTGCAGCCAGCCCGCCGTGCCATCGCAGGCACTGAGCCAGATGCACGCCAAGCCCAAGAGGGCCAGGCCACGTCCCAGCAAGCGCCGACTCGGCGCCAACCAAACCCCCACACCTGCCAACAGCAAAAACGGCAAAGGTGGCAACGCCAAAGCCGTCAGCACCGGCTTCATCAGGCCCCATTCATTCATATAGATGTCTACCCCTTGGACAACACAGGGTCATTGCACACGCGTTCTTGGACATCCGCCTTCCCTGCGATGTACGGTCCGGGATGCCGTCCGCGCATCATGACCCAAACAGGTCGCACAATGGGCCCCAGGACGGAAATGGGACACGGACTTGGCGCACGCCGCGCTGTGCGCACTGCGCCCCCAAGCATGGATCAAGCATCATGAGCACGACTGACGACTCGCCATCCGCATCGCTGGAAGAAGCCACCTTCGCCGGGGGCTGTTTCTGGTGCATCGAGACCGTGTTCAACCAACTCAGGGGCGTCATCGAGGCGGAATCGGGCTACAGCAATGGCGCGGACCCGGCTCCGACCTACGAGGCGGTGTGTTCCGGCGAAACAGGTCATGCAGAGGTGGTCCGCGTGCGTTTCGATCCGCGGGTGATCAGCTACCGGCAATTGCTGGAGATTTTTTTCACGCTCCATGACCCGACCACGCTCAACCGGCAAGGCAATGACGTTGGCACCCAGTACCGATCGGCCATCTTCACGCACGACAGCCAGCAGGCGCTGGCGGCACGGGCCTTCATCGAGCAGCTCAATCAGGCCAAGATTTTTGCCTCGCCGGTGGTGACGCAGGTCGAGCCGGTCAGCAACTACCACCCGGCCGAGCGCTATCACCAGCGCTATTTTGAGCAGAACCCCGGGCAGGGATACTGCGCGTTCGTCGTCGCGCCCAAGGTCGACAAGTTCCGCAAGGGATTTTCAGACCTGCTCAAGTGAGACAGTCGGGAGGCGAGTTCGGCCAAGCCGCCCCTCATCTCCCGCTGATATTGCGGCATTTCCTTATGCAGAGATCGGCGCCCGTTCAAGGCGCCAGGCGCTGGATAGACCAGCTGCCGTCCGCCTGCCGCTCGTAGACGATGCGGTCATGCAAGCGCGAGGGGCGGCCCTGCCAGAACTCCCAGTAGTGCGGCACCAGCCGGAAGCCACCCCAGTGCTCGGGTCGCGGCGGGTCTTCGCCGAGTTCGGCCTGCTGATGGCGCCAAGCCTCCTCGAGCACCGCCCGCGACGCCAGCACCTGACTCTGCGGCGAGGCCCATGCGCCGATGCGCGAACCCAGCGGCCGGCTGCGGTAATAAGCGTCGGACTCGGCAGCGGCCACCCGCTCAACCCGCCCTTCGACCCGGACCACGCGCTCGAGTTCCGGCCAAAAGAATTGGATGGCCGCATGCGGGTTGGCGGCCAACTCGCGTCCCTTGCGGCTGTTGTAGTTGGTGAACCAGACCAGGCCATGCTCATCCGCGCCCTTGAGCAGCACCACGCGAGTGGCCGGTCGTCCGTCAGGCGTTGCCGTCGCCACCGTCATGGCGTTGGGCTCGAGGGCCTTGGCACGCACCGCCTCATCAAACCACCGATGAAACTGCGCCACGGGTTCAGGTACGACATGCGACTCATCGAGGTCTGCCTGTTCATAGCTTTTGCGCATTTGCGCCAGATCGTGAGGTGTCTTGTCCATCTTGTCAGTATCGACCACTTCAGAGGCCTCTTGAAATGAGCCATGTCAAGTCCGCGCTCGGGTATGCACCTAAGTAGACCTGCTGTGGTGCATTGCAGCAAAATGAACCAAAGTCGGTTGGAAGCTCACTGCTCCACGCACCATGTCGGACCACCCCACCCTCATCCTGACCGCCGAGCCTGCCTCGACAAGGCATGAAATGGGCGAAGGTGGTGCATTGCGTCTTTTCGGCAGCCTCTCGGGCATGGTCGAGCGCGTGCGAGCCAGCGGCCTGCCCATGCTCCTGGTGTGTGGAGAAGAAGAAGCGGCCAGGGCCACCCGAAACCTTCTGCCGCCGGAACAGGTGCTGTCCATGCCTTTCCGCAGTCGCACCTTGGCAGACCAGCATGTCGAGGCCCTGATCGCCGGGGTGCAGGCACAGGCGAACGCCGCCGGTTGGCTTGCCCTGCCCTGCGCCATGCCCATGCTCAAGCCAGACACACTCAGGCAGGTGGCGCTCGGGCTTCAGAGCCACCCAGTGTCTTTCGCGGAACACAGGCAGCAGCAGGGTTACCCCATCGGGTTCTCCTCGGAGCTGTTTTCTGAATTGATCAAGGTCACCAGCTTCCGCGACCTGGAACGCGTGATCGTTCGCTATCCATCGTCCCCGGTTGAAGTGGACGATCCCGGCGTGCTGATGGCGCCGCAACCCCTTCGGTGGTCATCGGCTTTTGCGACCTTGCCGATGGTGTCGCCCCGGCTGAAGACGCATATTCAGCGCTGAACTTGCGTGCTGCGCCGACTCAGAAAGGGAAAGGCCAGGCACGAGCCTGGCCTTGGGGCGTTCGCTTCGTTCGCCTAGCCAGGCGGGGTGATCACCATCAAGTCACCCTCCCCCACCCGCCAGCGGCCGGTCAAACGCTGGTCCAGCTTGCCGCGATGACATTGCCCAATGCCGCCTGGTAATTGGCCGGCAGGCTCGTCTGCTGACCGCCTGGCGGGGCAAAGGCCGACATCGCCTGCACGAGCGCATCCACCTTGTCGGCTCTCAAGGTCTTGCCGCTGTCCAGCATGATGGCGTCGATGCGCGCCGCCGGTGACGTGTTCCAGTTGGTCACGTAAACAACCCGGTCCTGGCCGATGACCGAGATGCCCAGGTCCGAACCTTCCCGGGTGAGCCAGATCTGGGATTCGTTCGCACCGCGCAGGGCCAGCATGTCGTAACCTGCCGCGTCGGTGTTCTTGATGACGTCCATGCCGTCGCCCACACCGTTGACGTAGGTGTCGTTACCGGCTCCGCCTTCCAGAATGTCGAACCCTGCACCGCCATACAAGGTGTCGTTGCCGGCACCACCGACAAGACGGTCGCTGCCCCCATTTCCAAAAATCAGGTTGTTGCTGCCGTTGCCGTAAATGGTGTTGCCGAGCTCATTTCCTTGGGCGTTCACCACCGAAGCGCCGATCAAGTAGGCCCGTTCGACGTTCGCAGCCAGCTGGTAGTTGTCGATCAGCACCAGCGCGGTATCGGTGCCTTCGTTTGCCTTCTCGATGACCACATCGGTAGGGCGAGCAATGATGTACTGGTCGTTGCCTTTGCCGCCCTGGAGGGTGTCGATGCCACCGTCTCCGCCGCCAAGCTCGTCGTTGCCGATGCCGCCCACGATCAGGTTGCTTCCCGCATTGCCGTACAGCACTGCGCCGGTGTTGTTGCCTGTGAGGGTGAAATTGCCGGTGCCGGTCAGTTCGGCGTAGTCGATGTGATCGGGGATTTTGTAGCTGGTGGATGCATATACCTTGTCCACTGTGTCGCCGAAGGCCTCAACAATGACGTCAGAGGAGTTGTCGACGTAGTAGGTGTCGTTGCCCGCGCCACCTATCAGCACGTCAACGCCAGAGCCGCCTTGCAAAACATCAGCCCCGGCCCCGCCGGACAGGCTGTCATTGCCAGCCCCACCATCCAGGCTGTCGTTACCCAGCCCCCCAATTAAGGTGTCGTCACCCCCAAACCCCTTGATGGTGTCATTCCCCCCCAGTCCATCAATCAAATCGCCAATGTCTTCGAATCCCAGCAAGGATTGTGAGGTTCCATCCCCCACCGGCTTGGCGGTCATTCGCAAATCAGCGGTCGTCCAAACCACTCCCGGACGATCCTCGAAAGTAATATTTCCTATGGAGTATGGGGAATTGGGACCCAAAAATCCGACGGGGCTATTCGACACCAGAAGCGTGATCCTCGCACCAGTCACTCCTATCTGAATCTCTACAACACCAGACTCGTTGGAAGTTAATTTAATGTGCTGAGGCAAGATTCCGGACTTGAAGTGAATCCCTTTTATAGCCTGCGTACCTTCAGTCTCTCCTGCGAACGCTATTGTGTCCCGGCCATCCCCTACGCCGTATACAACGGTTATTGCGCCTGTTGCCTCGTACCAGTCATTCCCCGCGCCTCCCTCGACCCTGACATTTCCCGACATGCCATTCACGCTGTCATCGCCGTCGCCCCCGAACACATAACCACTCAGGCTTTTATTGACAGTGAGCCAACCGATTAGGTCATTCCCTGCACCCCCATCCAAATATATCTCCGCCACATTATCACCGCCCCCACCAACGGTAATGGTATCGTTACCGCCACCCCCATAGGCCCTGGATATTTTTGTATTACTCAGTACAATCAAATCGTCCCCACCGCCTCCATCAATTACACCCTCCAGCCGCGCATAACCAAAAATTGCGCTCAGCGTATCGCCCCCCCACCGCCACTGATAACGTAATCGTCGGTACCTCGGTGATAGATTGCATCGTTTACATCAGTACCAACATATTGAGCCGTAGCCATTCCCATTCCTTTCAGTTGTAAGCAAAATAAACAACAAGCTACTCCGCCATAAATCTGCGACGCACCTGTCGATTTTGATAATACGAACCGATGGAATTGATTGAGAAGACGCCCCCCCCCCATAAATGGGGATAGAAAAATAGAAAACACTACAGCGCATCACACGGGAAGCGAATTGCATCCCGCCAACAGTCGGAAATGGCACAAATAATCCCTTCAGACCAACCCAACAGCGGTCAACCTGCTCCATCAGCTACAAAATAACTATTTCTTTGTAGCAAGCACCTAGGCGCATCAAGGATATAAATCAAGCCACCCACATCGCAATCTCACGAAAAGGCAACGTTAACACTCAGAAAGCAAAAAGCCCGATCAGCTTGAGCGCCAACCGGGCAAATGAGCGAGAGACTGAAGACAGACGGCACACCTATTGGTATGCCGTTCTCTCAATCATCAGGGTGTATAGGGCTTCGTCGAAGCAGCAGGCTTACGGATCTTGGTGCTGACGTCTTGCGTCAGAGTGCCGTAGTCCAGATCCAGCGCGAAGTGCGTGAACGTGGGCAGATTCAGCGCAGTCTTCATGACGGCCTTGGCTTCCTCGGTCAGATGCAGTTCATTCAGCTCTTCGTGACCCGTGATGGTCAGGGGGAACTTGTACTTCAGAGCCAGGTGAACAGCTTCGTTGAAGGTGTACAGCGGCATTTGGGTCGTCGTTGCACCGCCCAGGGCGGTGGTGTCGGCCAGCACCTGCTTGGTCACGTAGTTGATCGTGAAGTTGGCCAGGGTCACGCCGCGCAGCTCGCCCTTGTCCAGGCGGGAAATGAAGAGGCCCGAACCCACAGCCGAACCGGAAGCGATCTTCAGTTGGTTGTTGATCACGATCTTCGTGATGGGGAAGCTGAAGGTGTCGCCAGCAGTGCCCACAGCGACGCCGTTGCCCTTGGCTTCAACGGTGATGGCAACCAGCTCGAAGGCGCCCATGATGTCTTCCGAGAACTTCTGCACCGAGTTCGACTGGGTGGCCTGGAAGGGGATCGTGAGGTCGGCGTGGGCGGAGGTGAAGGCGCCGGCAGTCAGCGCAAGGGAAACAATGGCAGAGCGCAGAGCGAAGGTCATCGTGGTGCTTCCTTTTGGTGAGTTACCTGCGGTCGTTGTTTGCAGGCTGTGTTGGAATGGCTCCATTTTTCGCTCTGTCGACGCACATGACACCCCCCTTAAGTAGGGTGTTAGTGACGTCACACACACACAAATGGGTATATACCCGCAAACGCCTAACCGAACATTACTAAGCACTAACCCGAGCTTCTGCAGTTGTTGCAATGCAAAAGCCATGAATCTAGGTCGCGCTTAGACGATGCGCTGCCTGCCGCCGCATAACTCCCACCAGTGCCGACATGCAACGTCTTTACCGACCACTACGGCCCTCGCTGCAATCCAATATAAAAGGCGGCACGCGGCCGCCTTTGTAAGATTTAAGAAAACTTAATTCAGAAGGAATAACCGACACTCACGTTAACTATTGTGCTTCGCAAATCTTGCTTTTGTTTGCGGGAGAATGTACCCATATCAGCTTGCCCCTTTGCCCTCGCGGCGAGTTTCATCACCTTTGTAACCATATCGGCATCAATTCCTACGCCGGTTTCCACCGCACTGGTTAAGCCGTCGAGCCCTGTCGAAAAATCATTAACCACACCCGACTGCGTCGTGATGATCGTATTTCTCGTGGTCAGAATTGCTTCTGTTTTTAGCTTAATCTGGCCCAGTTGGACATTCACATGCCAATTATCATTTACATTACCACTCAAACCAACAAAGGGCCCGACACCAAACGCATTTTTGATGCTAACAGAGGTTTTCCCACCCACATAGGTATCATACGCGTCGGTACTCTTTGCATCATACATAACGGCATAGGTCGCACCCAAACCGACAAATGGCCGAATCCTGTTGCCTACAGCACCAAAATGCCGACTAACAATGGCCAATGGGGGCAGCATCTTGGTACTTAAGATATGTTTACCGCTCAAACCATTGGGCCCACCTGACGTATTTGTGCCTGCGCCATAGACTTTCACATCCAGAGGTTTAGCAAGCAAGAATGCCTCTAGCATCCAATTATAGTCGGCAGTCAACCAATACCCCAAACTCAAGGCAACGGTCGAAGCCTCTCCGACCTTGGCCTTTATCCCCGGCGGCGTTCCCAAGCCCGTAGCATTCGGCCCCGTAAATTCTGGAATGGTTTCCAATGCGCTAAGCGCGATCATCCATCCACCGTTGGTCCTAGGTATGCCAGTGAATTTCGCTGGATTCAATTCATCATCGGGGTCCCAAACTCTTAGCACCCCGCCAGGCGCAAGCCCATTTGAATCCACATAGAACATTGCATTTTGCACATCCTGCCGAGTGAGAACCGGCCCAGTCAAATCTACAGCATCGCTGGCGTTGGTCTTCGTGTTGACTGAAATAACCCCCAGCCGCATAAACATCCGATTCCGCACACTCTTATCCCACCCTTCAGGGAAGATCGTGTTCGAGGTCTGAGCGTGGACTTCCGAGGTCGGCAGCATCGTCAGCAAGGCAACTGCGGCAGCGATCACACCGGTGGCTTTCTTCATGAAGCCGACTTCTTTCATACCGTCTCCTATCTGGAATATGGGCAAGGCCTGGTAGCCTAAAGAATATATTGTATTTTCTCTGGCACTTGCCGCCGCACGCGCGCAATCCAATTACGCGTCCAGCCGCAAGCGTCCTCGAACTCGGTCGAATATCATCAGACACCCGGGGTGGCCCACTCTACGAGGTTCGATGGGGTGAGACAACGGGTGAAAGCGCTTAGACACCCATTCAGGTGGCGCCAAACAGACAGCCTCGTTACAGGCCCTTACGGCTTTTGGGAGGGCGACAACAAACTAACAAGCGCTTTGGCGCCTATCAGCCCGCCGCCGCCCGCCCGTGGACGCTTCAAGCCCCGATGGTCACCCGCGCAAACTTGCGCTTACCCACCTGCACCACGTACTGGCCTTCGCCAAACTTGAGCCCCTTGTCGGACACGACATCGCCCCCAACGCGCACGCCGCCCTGTTCGATCATGCGCATGGCTTCGCTGCTGGATGGCACCAGTCCGGCCTGCTTGAGGACCGCGGCGATGCCCAGGCCTTCAGCGGTGCCTCCCAGGCTCAGTTGCACTTCGGGCATCTCATCGGGAATGCCCCCGCGTGAGCGATTGACAAAATCCGCCAAAGCCGCCTCGGCAGCCTGCGCGCTGTGAAAGCGGGTGACGATCTCCTGCCCCAGCATCACCTTGGCATCGCGCGGGTTGCGGCCTGCCTCGCATTCGGCCTTCAGGCGCGCGATCTCGTCGAGCGGACGGAAGCTCAGCAGGGTGAAGTACTTCCACATCAGCGTGTCATTGACGCTCATCAGCTTGCCGAACATGTCGTTGGGCGCCTCGCTGATGCCGATATAGTTGTTCTTGGACTTGGACATCTTTTCGACGCCATCCAGCCCCTCTAGCAGCGGCATGGTGAGCACGCACTGCGGCTCCTGGCCGTATTCCTGCTGCAGGTGG
>CAYPUS010000118.1:0-8972 GCA_964413815.1 uncultured Aquabacterium sp.
GCTCAGTTGGTTAGAGCACCACCTTGACATGGTGGGGGTCGTTGGTTCGAATCCAATCGCGCCTACCATTGCGGTTCTGTACAGGGTGTCTGTCCAGACAAGGCAATGGTCAAAATGTCGACGCATCAGCGAAACCGCCCCCAGGCGGTTTTTTTCGTCCGCGCCTTTCTTCAGGGTCTTTTGGACGTCGCCGGCGCCTCCCCGCTATCCCATGTTCATGTTGCCCTCGGCATAATCCCACGCGACGTGCGCGGCGCAAGGGGCGCTGCCCAGCCACGAAAGCATCACATGGACTCGAGGACGGATCGCCGCGGCAAGGCCTGGTCGGCGGCGGCATGGCTGTCTGCCATGACCATACTCATCGTCGCCTTGCTGGCAGGCCATCACTGGCTGTGTCAGCGCGAGGTCGAGCCCGTCTCCCGGCAAGAACTCACCGAGCGCTATTCGCGTACCCTGGGCTGGATCAAGGCCAACGAGGCGCACGTGCTGGCCAACAGCAACTCCGCGCTGTGGTGGATGGTGCTGGCCTCGGCCGACATCACGGGCGATGATTACCTGCGCGGCCTGGCCCAGCAGACCAAGCTGCGGCTGTATGGCGATGAGGAGCCCAGCCGTCCCTGGAAGCGCATGTTCGACCCCAAGGCCTCGGTGCACATGAACGGGGGCGCCATCGAACCGATGCAGGCTTATCAGCGCTTCTTTCTTCATGCGCTCACCTGCGTGCCGGTGCGATGGAAAGAAGGTGACACGGCGGTTTTCCTGACGGAGAAGGCCTGTGGCCCGAATTGGCACACCGTCATGCTGGGCGATCCGGCTTGCTCCACGCATCAGCTCATGGCCTTGCAGGTGTTCGAGCGCTCGGGCTGCACGGCGCCACAGCCGCTCGGGTCCTTGAAGCGGGCGCTGCTGGACGACGTCGCATCGCAGCTCGCGCTCGATCCTGTGATGAAGGACGCTCACATCCAGCGTGTGCTCATGCTGGCGTGGCTGGGGCAGGGCGAGCGCATCAAGCCAATCTGGCTGCGCCGTGTCCTCGATGCCCAGGAGCCGGATGGGGGCTGGCTCGGCCATCGGCGCCTCCCCGAGCTGCCGGACGCCATCAGCCCATGGGCCTGGCGCGAGCGCCTGGCCAGCCAATGGCCTGGCCTGTTCTCGTCCAATCGGATCCCACTTGATTTCCACGCAACAGCCCAAGGCCTGCTGCTGTTGGCACTGCTGAAAAATGCCGCGCCCATCCCGGTCCAACACTCCTACAATGCTTCGGATCACCAGGAGACGGCACCATGAGCACAGCACCCAAGCACCGCCGCCCCAAGGCCCCGGGCAAGGCATCGGCCCAGCGCACCGACCATGAAGACCGGGACAGCGCCAACCAGGACGATGCCGGCGCACCGGAATCCGCTCCGGCGGACATTCCCGCAGGCGTGCGTGCGATCAAGAAGTACCCGAACCGTCGCTTGTACGACACACAAACCAGCAGCTACATCACCCTGGCCGATGTCAAGGACATGGTGATGGCGGTCGAGCAGTTCGTGGTCATCGATGCCAAGACCGGCGAGGACCTGACCCGCAGCATCCTGCTGCAGATCATCCTGGAAGAAGAGACCGCTGGCGTGCCGATGTTCTCCACGCAGGCTTTGGCCCAGATCATCCGTTTCTACGGCAACACCATGCAGGGTTTGATGGGCAACTACCTGGAAAAGAACATCCAGTCCTTCATCGACCTGCAGTCCAAGCTGACCGAGAACTCGGTGGTCAACCTGCAGAACCCGATGATGCAGAACTTCATGGGCGGCTACATCGAGCAGTCGCGCCAGATGTTCACGCAGATGCAGGACCAGATGAGCAAGCAGGCCGAGACGCTGATGGGCAATCTGATGCCCAAGAAATGACCGGCCGCCTGCTCACAACAGGGGCTTGAGGACCGGCCAGACGTTGTCGAGCATCGTGCCGTGGGCCTCGGCCTTGGGGTGCGTGCCATCGGACTGAAACCACTCCCTGGCATCCGGCCTGTCGGCCACACCTTTGAGGAAGAAGGGCACGAGCGCCGTCTTGTGCTTGTCGGCCAGCGTGGCGTAGATCTTGTGGAAGTCGTCCGCGTAGCGCTTGCCGTAATTCGGCGGCACCATCATCCCCACCAACACGACCTTGGCCGGCACCTTCTGGCTGGCCTCGATCATCGCCCGCAGATTGTCCTGCGTGCCCTTGAGTGACAGGCCGCGCAGCGCATCGTTGGCCCCCAGTTCGATCACCACATGGGTGGGGCGATGGGCCTGGAGCAGCGCGGGCAGACGGCGCGCGCCGCCTGAGGTGGTCTCACCGCTGATGCTGGCATTGACGACCTGGCCCTTGATGCCCAGCTTGCGCATCCGCTCTTCCATCAATGCGACCCAGCCAGTGCCGCGCGGCAGGCCATACTCGGCAGACAGGCTGTCGCCCATGACGAGAATGCACAAGGGCCGATCCGCCGCATGCGACAAGGCCGGCGCTCCCAGCATCCCTGCCATGGCCAGCAGCAGCGCGCGTCGCTTACAGTGCAAATCCTTGTCGCTCATCTTTTTCAAGCCTTTCACGCTACTTCAAGCCCATGTCCACACCCGAGCCGCCTGCGCTTTCCATGCCGCCTTCGCCGACCCATGCCATCGTGGCAGCCCAGCTCGGCAAGACGGTGGCGGATTCCTCAGGCACGCTGACCATTCTGCACAACATCTCGCTGGCCGTGCCGACGGGCGAGACACTGGCCATTGTGGGGGCATCGGGCTCGGGCAAAAGCACCTTGCTGTCCTTGCTGGCCGGCCTGGACGTGCCGACCACCGGCAAGGTCACCCTGTGCGGTCAGGATCTGTTCAGCATGAGCGAAGATGAGCGTGCCGCCCACCGGGCCCGGCACGTGGGCTTCGTCTTCCAGAGCTTCCAGCTCATCGCCCACCTCAGCGCCCTGGAGAACGTGATGCTGCCGCTGGAGCTGCGCGGCGACCGGGAGGCCCGCAAGAAGGCCAGCCACATGCTCGAGCGCGTGGGCCTGGGCCGGCGGTTGACCCATCGCCCCGCTTTGCTCTCAGGCGGCGAGCAGCAGCGCGTGGCACTGGCGCGGGCCTTCGTCGTCCACCCCGACATCCTGATGGCCGATGAGCCCACCGGCAGCCTCGACCACGCCACCGGCCTGTCGGTGATGGACCTCATGTTCGAGCTCAACCGCGAGAACGGCACGACCCTGATCCTGGTCACGCACGACAACCAGATCGCCCAGCGCTGCCACAGCCAGATCCGCATCAGCGCGGGGCACCTCGCGCCCGACTGAGCCTTCGGATGCCCCTGGTGCGCCAAGGGCCCGATAATGCGCGCATGAGTCTGAAACTGTTGTTCGGCTTCCATGCCGTTTCCGTGCGACTGAAGGTCGCGCCCAAGTCCATCAAGGAACTGCACGTTGACGCGAGCCGCCGCGATCAGCGCATGAAGCAATTCCTGAAAAAGGTCGAGGAAGCCGGCCTGCATGCCATCGACAGCGACGACGACAAGCTGCAAAAGCTCGCAGGCTCGCACCGCCACCAGGGCGTGGTGGCGCGCGTCGAGGCCATCCAGCAGAGCCACTCGCTGGACGATCTGCTCGACGGGCTGCCCGACAACGCCTTGCTGCTCGTGCTCGACGGTGTGACCGATCCGCACAACCTGGGCGCCTGCCTGCGCGTGGCCGACGGTGCTGGCGCCCATGCCGTGATCGCCCCCAAGGACCATGCCGTGGGCCTGAATGCCACCGTGGCCAAGGTGGCCAGTGGCGCGGCGGAGACCGTGCCTTACTTCATGGTGACCAACCTGGCGCGCACGCTGAGCGAACTCAAGGAGCGCGACATCTGGGTCATCGGCACCTCGGACGATGCGCCGCACAGCCTGTACGAGGGCGTCGATCTCAAGCGCCCGGTGGCGCTGGTGTTGGGCGCGGAAGGCGCCGGCATGCGCCAGCTCACCCGCAAGCACTGCGACGAACTCGTCAGCATCCCGATGATGGGCGGTGTCGAAAGCCTGAATGTCTCAGTGGCCAGCGGTGTGTGCCTGTACGAGGCCCGCCGGCAGCGTTTGGGCTGAAGGCAGACGGTCTGTTCAGGCCAAGGACGAGGCCACGCGGGCATCCCGGTGGCGCTGCTCCCGCTGCGCCCACCAACTCAGGCCCCAGGCGACGATCATCAGCGCCAGGCCCAGCCAGTGCAACTGGCCATAACCATGGTGGGTCAGCACCCAGCTGCCGCCTGCCGCGCCCACCGCATGCCCCAGGTAGATGGCCGAGGTGTTGAGCGCCATCAGCGCCGACGCCAGCCTGGGTGACAGCCCGCCCAGCCGCGCCTGCTGGCCGGAGTTCGTCGCAAAGCCGCTCACGGCCCAAGGCACGAACACCAGGGCCAGCAGAGGGAGGTTCACTCCCAGGGGCCAGATCAGTAGGCTGACGCTCATCATGCTCAAGGTGATCGTCACGGCAGGTGCCGCGCCAACGCGGTCGACCACGCGGTTCAACCAGAGATTGCCGGCGAGGGCCAAGCCGCCGAACCAGGCGAACATCAGGCTGATCTGCTCAGGGCTGGCGCCGAACACGTCCTTGTAGTAAGGGGCTGCAAAGGCCAGCACCGAGAACTGACCCGCGCTTTGGAAGGCGGTGACCAGCACCACGGCCATCAGCAAGGGTGAGCGGAACACCTTGCGCCATGCGCGCAGCGACAGGGCAGGCGGGCGGATGCCCGTTGGCAGGCTGCGGTGCACCAGCCAGGCCGCCGCCAGCGCGCCCACCGCCACCAGCATCATCGCAATGCGCCAGCCCATGCGCTCACCCACCCAGGCGGTCAGCGGCATGCCCGCCACCGAGGCGATGGACCAGCCCATGAAGACGAAGGTGATGCCCCTGCCGCGGTGGGCCGGCGTGCTCATGAAGCCCATGGTGGCGGCCGCCTGGGGCGTGAACACCGCAGCCGACAGCACGGTCAGGGCCCGCACGGGCCAGAGCCATTCGTAATTGGGGGCCAGTGCGCACAGGGCATGCCCGACCGCATACCAGACCATGGACCAAGTCAGCAGGGTGCGGCGGTCGAAGCGCGAGACGGCCGCCGCCAGCAAGGGCGCGCCAAGGCCCATCATGATGGCGGCGATGGCGATCAGCTCGCCCCCCTGTGCCACCGAGATCTTCAGGGAATGGGTCAGGTCATTGAGGGTCCCGGCCACGACCATGACACCGCAACCGATCATGAAATTGCCAGCGAGCAGGGCCCAACGGGCTGCATTCATTTGCTGGCGGGGCAGGGCGCGTTCAAGCTCCACGACGGTGCTACCTCAAGGTCTCTGTGCGAGCGCCCAGGCTGGGCGCATCAGGGCCTCAATGGTGCACCTTGAGTGCTTCCGGATTCACGATGTTCGTGGGTGTGCCCGCAATGAAGTTCAGCAGATTGTCAAATGCTGCGCTGAACAGGCGTTCATAGTTGTCCTGTTCCACGAAACCGATGTGTGGCGTGCACACCGCATTCTCCAGGCGCAGCAGGGGGTGGCCTTGCAGGATGGGCTCGCTCTCGAAGACATCGACCGCGGCCATGCCCGGGCGTCCGCGGTTGAGCGAGGCCACGAGCGCGCCATCCTGGATCAACTCGGCGCGCGAGGTGTTGACCAGCAAGGCAGTGGGCTTCATGCGGCTGAGGTCGTCAAGGGTGACGAGCCCGCGCGTTTCCTCGACCAGGCGCAGATGCAGGCTCAGCACGTCGCTGGCCTCGAAGAAGGTTTCGCGGTTGGGCGCGACGATGTAGCCATCGGCCTGCGCCTTGGCGCGCGCTGCCTCACTGCCCCACACGACCACGTGCATGCCGAAGGCACGGCCGTAGCCCGCCACCTGCTGCCCGATGCGGCCGTAGCCCCAGATGCCCAGCGTCTTGCCCTTGAGCACCATGCCCAGCCCGAAGTTGACCGGCATCGAGGCGGACTTCAGGCCAGCCTGCTGCCAGGCCCCATGCTTGAGGTTGCCGATGTACTGGGGCAGCCGGCGCATCGCCGCCATCACCAGAGCCCAGGTGAGCTCGGCCGCCGGCACCGACGACCCGACACCCTCCGCCACGGCCACGCCATGCTTGGTACAGGCTTCCAGATCGATGTGCGAGCCCACCGGCCCCGTCTGGCAGATCAGGCGCAGCTTGGGAAGCTTCTCGATGAGGGATCTGGGAAAGTGTGTGCGCTCCCTGATCACGACCAGGGCCTCGGCATCGCGCAGGCGCACGGCCAGCTGACCGGTGCCTTTCACCGTGTTGGTGAAGACCTTGGCAGAGAGGCCATCGAGTTTCGACGCGCATTGCAGTTTGCGAACCGCGTCTTGGTAGTCGTCCAGGATGATGATGTTCATGGGGCTGCCGGCAATCCAGCCCCACATTCTGCTATGTCCTGATCCTGGCCTTGCAGCGACTATGCAAAGAATTGTTTGTTACCAGCTGGCAACCTTGGCGGGGCGTTCGCTGCGGGTCGATGAGCGCACCGGAAAGTGGCTGTCGAGCCCGTCCAGGCGTTGCTGCGCTTCGATCTGGCCACGGTGGATGGCGATCACACGGAACACGTCGGAACGCAGGTGCCACAGCTCGCGCAGGGAGCGCGCGCGGTCGACCATCTCCCGCACCTGATTGGCGCGCGCCGACTGCAGGTCCCACATCGCCAGGCAGAACTCGGACTTGACCTTGGCCAGGCCGGTCAAAGGGGTGTAGTACTGCGTGTCGTCCATCTCCCAGAGCCAGTGCCAGAAGTTGCTGAGCCAGTTTTTCCAGGCCGGACGGGAGCGGAAAAACAGTGTGGGGGGCGCGACGCCGGCACGGCGCTGGCCCAGGCCAGAGGGCGTTGGCTCCAGGGAGGAAGGCTGTGCAGAGGGGCGGTCGGCTGCGCCACCTCGGATCGAGGTGAGGATGGGCCGCTTGTGCAGAGGCTGCGCGGCCGGGTCAACGTTGTCGTCCGAGAAGAAGAATGAAGCCATGTCACCCCCGAAAGTCACCGTTTTCAGGACGGATTGACTTGTCTATCGGCGGGGGGTGAGGCGGCTTGAGGGGCGAAAACCCCAGTCAGCTCCCGAAAATGGCGGGAAAACCGAGCCAGAAGAAGGCGGGTTCCGGGAGGCGAAAAAGAGGAGGGCTGGGGGGCGGCGAGGGCAAGGCGCCTCAGGCCGGCACCGCCACGGCGATGGGGATGTGGCGATGAGCCGATGCGGCCGAGCGGCCGCCGGCTTGTGCCTGGGCCGATTCGAACACCTGGCGGGCGCAGTCATCGCAGCAGCCACAGCAGGTTGCCACCCCGGTGGCCATTTGCAGTTCGTCAAAAGAGACGCAGCCAGCGTCCGCGTGTTGACGGATTTCGCGGTCAGAGACACGGTTGCAAACGCAGACGATCATGATGGGGCACACATTCTTCACAGCGATGACTGCATCATAAATGAGAATGATTCGCATGCCATCACCCAAATAGGTGTCCCTTTTTGCGATGGGGCCAAGCGCCGTGCATATGTCACAGGCCACGCACAGCGCCCGTCCAGGGCCTCAAGCGGCCACGTCGCCCATCATTGTTTGCAGGTAGTTCTGCAGACCCACCTTGGCCACCAGCTCGATCTGGGTCTCCAGGAAGTCGATGTGCTCCTCGGTGTCGTCGAGGATGGCCTGCAGCAGATCGCGCGAGACGTAGTCGCGCACCGATTCGCAGTAGGCGATGCCGTCCTTGATCGTGCCTTGCGCGCCGGTTTCCAGCTGCAGGTCGCACGACAGGATCTCGGGCACGTCCTCGCCGATGAGGATCTTGCCCAGGTCCTGCAGATTGGGCAGGCCATCGAGCGCGAAGATCCGCTCCATCAATTTGTCGGCGTGTTTCATCTCGCCGATGGATTCTTCGTATTCCTTCTTGGCCAGCTTGTCGAACCCCCAGTGCTTGAGCATCCGGTAATGAAGAAAATACTGATTGGTGGCGGTCAGCTCGTTCTTCAATTGCGCATTGAGGTGCTCGATGACCTTGGGGTCGCCTTTCATGGGGATTCCTTCATTGTTGTGGGGGAGTTGTACCCGCCCGGCCATGGGGGCGGGCAAGGGCGCGGGAACAGGATCGGTTATACTCCTAAGGTTTACCCGCAACCACCCCCCGCCCCAGCAAAACCCCGTCGTTTCCGATCTGTTTTTTCTTATCGGACTCGAACTTGTCACGTCCATACCACGCTGGCATGAGAACGCTTCTCAACCAAGCGTTTGCATGCGCAACGGAGGCCTCAAAAAGGTCTCGCGCGACGCCCCGGACATCCCGGACAGGGCGTCCTGGACAAGACAAGGGCAGAGCTTGGGCGCGCACTACAAACGGAGAATGAACCCGTGCTGCCCGTACTGCCCCAAGCTCTTCTGGCCCTCGCAGACGGCACGGTCTTTCCAGGCACTTCGATCGGCGCTGCCGGTCACACGGTCGGCGAAGTCGTGTTCAACACGTCGCTGACCGGTTATCAGGAAATCCTCACCGACCCCAGCTATTGCCAGCAGATCGTCACCCTGACGTATCCGCACATCGGCAACTACGGCGTCAACGGTGAGGACGTCGAAGCCTCGAAAGTCCATGCCGCTGGTCTGATCATCAAAGACCTGCCCATCCGCGTATCCAACTTCCGCCAGTCCCAGACGCTGTCTCAGTACCTGCAGTCCCAGGGCACGGTGGGGATCGCCAACATCGACACGCGCAAGCTGACCCGTCTGCTGCGCACCAAGGGTGCGCAAAACGGCGCCATCGTCGCGCTGCCCGCAGGCCAGGCCATCACCCCGGAAGTGATCGCCGACGCCATCGCCAAGGCCAAGGCCGCCCCGAACATGGCCGGCCAGGATCTGGCCAAGGTCGTCTCGCGCACCGATGCCGCGGCATGGGACGAGACCGAATGGCGCCTGGCCCAGCCCCAACTGGGCGGCAAGCCCGGCTTCGGCAAGCAGTCGGCGCCCAGGTTCCACGTCGTG
>CAYPUS010000119.1:0-8918 GCA_964413815.1 uncultured Aquabacterium sp.
GTGGGCATGGGGGTGCTGCCCCTGCAATTCAAGGGCAAGGACTCGTGGGAGTCATTGGGCCTCAAGGGCAGCGAGACCATCGACATCGAACTGGGTGGCGCACTGCGGCCGCAGTCGGATGCGACGCTGGTCATCACCCGCGCCGATGGCACCCGGCAGCGCGTCGGGCTGACGCTGCGCATCGACACGCCGATCGAGGTCAGCTACTACGAGCACGGCGGCATCCTGCCCTTCGTGCTGCGCCAGCTGCTGGCCGAGTGACAGACGGCAAGGCGGGCCTGCGGAGGATGGCATGATCCCCGCATGGCCGAGCCTTTCAAGAACCTGATCAATGCCGAGGTGGTGCGCCAGGTGGGGCATCACCTGGGCCGTGTGTGGCCGGCGTTCCCGCGCGCGCGCTTCGAACATCTGGCGCTGGACGACCTGGAAGCGCTCGAATTCAAGGCCCGCGCGCTGCACCTGTGCGCCGCCCTGGCGCAGACCTTGCCGGAGCGCTTCACCCACGCCGCCGAGGTGCTGGAGGCCAGCCTCAAGCAGGTGCCGCCTCCCCGGCGCGAACACGACCCCGACAAGGACCTGGGCGCGCTGCGCACCGACGAGACGGGCGTGGCCGGCTGGGCCCTGTGGGCCTATGGCGAGTATGTGGCCCGCCACGGCCTGGCCGAGCCCGAGCGGGCCTTGCAGGCCCTGCACGCCTTCACCCAGCGCTTCACCGCCGAGTTCGCCATCCGCCCGCTCATCGTGGCGCACCCCGAGCTGTGCTTTGCCACCTTGAAGCGCTGGGTGGATGATCCCAGCGCCCATGTGCGCCGCCTGGTCAGCGAAGGCAGCCGCCCTCGCCTGCCCTGGGGCTTGCGTCTGCAGGCCCTGGTGGCCGACCCCAGCCCCACGCTGCCGCTGCTGGTCCAGCTCCAGGACGACCCCACCGCCTACGTGCGCCGCAGTGTCGCCAACCACCTCAACGACATCGCCAAGGACCACCCGCACACCGTGGTCGAGTGGGTGCGCACCCACCTGCCCGATGCGCCCGCCTCGCGTGAGCAGCTGCTGCGCCACGCCTGCCGCTCGCTGATCAAACAAGGCCATGCCGAGACGCTGGCTGCCTGGGGTCTGGGCACGCCCTTCGAGGGCACCGTGGCCCTGCAGCTGGGCACCGAGCAGGTGGCCATCGGCCAGGCGCTGCCCATCCGCGTCGTCCTGCACTCGCAGGCCGCAGGGCCGCAAGAGCTGGTGCTGGATTACCGGGTGCACCACCTCAAGGCCAATGGCGAGCGCGCGCCCAAGACCTTCAAGGGCAAGCGTTTTGCCCTGGCGGCGGGCGAGCCCTGGCACTGGTCCAAGCAGCACAGCTTCAAACCGGTGACCACGCGCACGCTCTACCCCGGCCCGCACCAGATCGACATCTGCATCAATGGGCAGACGCTGGCGTCGGCGGTGTTTGAATTGCGGCCTGGCGCTTGAATCAGAGCCGGGCTTCCAGCTCCGCCACCTTCTTGGCGTCAAAACCCACCGCCAGCACCTGACCGTCCTGCTCGAACACAGGTCGCTTGATCACGCTGGCGTTGGCCACCATCAAGGCCTTGGCGCTGGCCGCATCCACCACACCGGCCCGGGTCGCCTCGTCGAGCTTGCGCCAGGTCGTGCCTTGCCGATTGACCAGCGGCTCCCAACCCACCGCCTCGATCCAGGCGTCGAGCCGCGCCTCGGGCACGCCCTGTTTTTTGTAGTCATGGAAGGTGTAGGCGACGCCCCGCTCAGTCAGCCAGGCGCGGGCCTTCTTGACCGTGTCGCAGTTGGGGATGCCGTAGACCATCAGGCTCATGGCTGCTTCGCTCCATCGTCAAAAAAAGAAGGGCGCATTGTGCAACGCTTGCCTCGGCGGGCGCGCGCTTTGCTCCTCTCTCTTCCCCAATGCAAACCGGAGGCTGCGCATGCGCACCACCCTTGGAACAAGCTGGCACCTGGCCAAAACCGCCGTGATGTCCTGGGTGGATGACTACGGACAAAGCATGGGCGCGGCCCTGGCTTATTACACGATCTTCTCGCTGGCGCCGCTGCTGCTGATCGTGATCTCTGTGGCCGGGCTGGTTTTCGGCCCCGAGGCCGCGCGCGGCGAAATCCTGCAAGAGCTGCGCGGCATGATGGGCGAGGACGCGGCCCGCGCTGTGCAGAACCTGCTGGAGAGCACCAACCACCCCGCCACCGGCGCCATGGCCACGCTGGTAGGCGCGGTGATGCTGCTGATCGGCGCCACCACGGTCTTCGCCGAGCTGCAGACCTCGCTGGACCGCATCTGGCGCGTGCCGGCACAGGTCAACAAGGGCGTGTGGCAACTGCTGCGCGCCCGCCTGCTGTCGGTGGGCATGATCATGTGCATCGGCTTTCTGCTGATGGTCTCGCTCGTCTTCAGCGCGGCCCTCAATGCCCTGGAAGGCTGGTGGGACCCGTGGCTCAGCGGCTGGGTGATGCTGGCCGGCATCGTCAACCAGGTGATCAGTTTCGGCCTGACGGTGGCGGCCTTCGCCATGATCTACAAGATCATGCCCCGCGCACGCATCGAATGGCCCGATGTGTGGGTGGGCGCGGCGGTCACGGCTGCACTTTTTACAGTCGGCAAATACCTGATCGGCCTGTACATCGGCAAGAGCGGCGTGAGCTCGGTCTTCGGCGCGGCCGGCTCGCTGGTGGTCGTGCTGGTGTGGGTCTATTACTCGGCGCAGATCTTCCTGATCGGGGCGGAGTTCACCTGGGTCTATGCCCACCAGTTGGGCTCGCGCCGGGGCACCCCGCGTCCCGGCCCCCGGCATGGCCAGCAAGACGGCACGCAAGACGCGCCGCCGGGGCCGCTTCCAGAGCCAACAGCCCGGCCTTGGTAGTAGCATCACCCCCCATGACGAACGCCGACCCTCAAGAACTCGCCAAATTCAGTGACCTGGCCCACAAGTGGTGGGATCCGGAAAGCGAATTCCGTCCCCTGCACCAGATCAACCCGCTGCGTCTGGACTGGATCGACCAGTTCGCCGGCATCAAGGGCAAGCGCGTCGTGGACGTGGGCTGCGGCGGCGGCATCCTGGCCGAATCGATGGCCCGGCGCGGCGCCCATGTCCTGGGCATCGACTTGGCCGACAAGCCCCTGAAGGTCGCCCAGTTGCACGCCATGGAAGCGGGCGTGGCCAACCTCGACTACCGCAGCGTCGCCGCCGAAGCGCTGGCCGCCGAACAGCCCGGCCAGTTCGACGTGGTCACCTGCATGGAGATGCTCGAACACGTGCCCGATCCCTCGTCCATCGTGCGCGCCTGCACCGACATGGCCAAGCCGGGCGGCTGGGTGTTCTTCTCGACCATCAACCGCAACCCCAAGTCCTTCCTCTTCGCCATCGTCGGCGCCGAATACGTGCTCAATCTGCTGCCGCGCGGCACGCACGAGTTCGCACGCTTCATCCGCCCGGCCGAGCTGGCGCGCTGGATCCGCGAGGCGGGCCTGGACCTCACCCAGTTCAAGGGCATGGCATACAACCCGCTGACCAAGCAATACTGGCTCTCGGGCGACACCAGCGTGAACTACCTGGTGGCCTGCCGCAAGCCGCTGGCATCCTGATCATGGCGGAGCTGACCATGCGCTTCGGCCAGGGCCGCATCGACTGGGCCCTTCCTCCCACGGCCGTGCTCTTCGACCTGGACGGCACGCTGGCCGACACGGCCGGCGACCTGGGCGGGGCGCTGAACCAATTGCGCATCGCCCGGGGGCTCGATCCCCTGCCGCTGGATGTGCTGCGCCCCTATGCCTCGGCCGGCGCGCGCGGGCTGATCGGCGTGGGCCTGGACGTGCATCCCGGCGATGCCGAGTTCGAGTCCCTGCGCGAAGGCTTCCTGGCCGCCTACACACGCTGCCTGGCCGACACCACCGCCTTGTTCGACGGCGTGGCCGAGCTGCTTTACGAGCTGGGCGCGCGCGGCCTGAAATGGGGCATCGTGACGAACAAGCCCCACCGCTTCACTCTGCCCGTGATGGACGGGCTGGGCCTGCGTGAAGAGGCCGCCGTCATCATCAGCGGCGACAGCACCGCCCACCCCAAGCCCCACCCTCTGCCGCTGCTGACGGCCTGTGAAGAGATGGGTGTGGCGCCGGCATCCGTGCTCTATGTGGGCGACGACCTGCGCGACATCCAGGCCGCCAAGGCCGCCGGCATGCCCAGCGCCGCGGCCGCCTGGGGCTACATCGGCCACAACGGCGAGATCGCCTCCTGGGGGGCGGACGTCATCGCCGATCAGCCCCTGGATCTGCTGGCTCTGCTGCCTGGCGCCAAGGTCTGATCAAGAAGGCGCTGCAGAGGCCGGCTGGCCCGCAGCGCCTGAAAGACCGCCAGGGTTCAGGGCGCCTTCGCGGTCTTTCTTCAACCAGGGCGGCCTGCGCCAGTTCAGTCCGAGCGGCCGTAGTTGTCCTGGTAGCGCACGATGTCGTCCTCGCCCAGGTAGCTGCCCGACTGCACCTCGATGATCTCCAGCGGGATCGTGCCCGGGTTCACCAGGCGGTGCACCGTGCCCAGGGGGATGTAGGTCGACTGGTTCTCGGACAGCAGCACGACCTTGTCGCCCACCGTGACCTCGGCGGTGCCGCTCACCACGATCCAGTGTTCGGCGCGGTGGTGGTGCATCTGCAGGCTCAGGCTGGCCTTGGGCTTGACCATGATGCGCTTGACCTGGAAGCGCGGGCCATGGTCGATGGAGTCGTACCAGCCCCAGGGGCGGTGGACACGGCGGTGCAGCGTGCCTTCCGAGCGCGACTGCCCTTCCAGCGTGGCCACGATCTTCTTGACGTCCTGGCTGCTGTTGCGGTCGGCCACGAGCACGGCATCGGGCGTCTCGACCACGACGACGTTGTCCAGGCCCACGGCCGCGACCAGGCGGCTGGTGGCGTGCACCAGCGTGTTGTTGCTGTTCTGGAAGAGCGCATCGCCCTGCGCGGCATTGCCCTGCTCGTCCTGTTCGCTGATCTGCCAGACGGCATCCCAGGCGCCCAGGTCGGACCAGCCCGCGTCCAGCGGCACCATGCGCACCACGAAACCGGCATCGGGCTTGGCCGGGCATTGCTCCATCACGGCATAGTCGACCGACTCGGAGGGCACCGCGGTGAACTCGGCCTTGCCGGGGCGCACGAACTGCGCATCGGTCGTGCGCGCATCGAAGGACTTGCGCGTGGCCTCGGCGATGTCCGGACGGAAGTGCGCCAGGGCAGCCAGCCAGCGGGAGGCCTTCATCACGAACATGCCGCTGTTCCAGAAGTAGCCGCCATCGGCGACATAGGCCTTGGCGGTCTCGAGGTTGGGCTTTTCGACGAAGGCGGCCACGCTGCGCACGCCCTGCCCGTCGGCCGCGCCCGTGCGGATGTAACCGAAGCCGGTCTCGGGGCGATCGGGCGTGATGCCCAAGATGACGATGTCGCCCTCGGCGGCCGCGCGCACGGCCTTTTGCAAGGCGGCGGTGTAGGCGGCCTCATCGGTCACGGTCTGGTCGGCAGGCGTGACAACAAGGATCGGGTCGGCGCCGTCGGCACAGGCCTGCAGCGCGGCCAACGTCACGGCCGGGGCGGTGTTGCGCCCGACCGGCTCCAGCAGCAGCGACGAAGGCTCGCCCTGGAGCTCACGCAACTGATCGAGCACGAGAAAGCGGTGCTCTTCGTTGCCCACAACACAAGGCCGCTTGACCTCCATGTCCTCGCCGGCCAGGGCCTGCAAGCGCAGGTGGGCCTGCTGGAACAGGCTCTGGTTGCCCTGCAGCACCAGGAACTGCTTGGGATACAAGGCGCGGGACAGCGGCCACAGCCGGGTGCCGGACCCACCGGCCATGATCACGGGAAGCAAGGAATGTTTCATAACTCAACCGTAGCAAGGAGCAAGCCGTCGGCCTCTCGGCCCCCGCCTTGATGCATCAACTTTCAAAACCATTGGGATTGGTGGACTGCCAGCGCCAGGAGTCCACGCACATCTGATCCAGCCCGCGGTGCGCCTTCCAGCCCATGGTCTCGAAGGCGTGGCGAGGGTCGGCATAACAGGCGTCCACATCGCCCGGCCGGCGGGGCGCAAAGACCAGCGGGATCTCGCGGTCGGCGGCCTTGCCGTAGGCCTGCGCCAGCTCCAGCACGCTGTAGCCCTGGCCGGTGCCGAGGTTGACCGTCAGCGAGCACTGCTTGTCGGCCAGGTAGCGCAAGGCAGCCACGTGCCCTTCGGCCAGATCGCAGACGTGGATGTAATCGCGCACGCCGGTGCCATCGGGCGTGTTGTAGTCGTTGCCAAACACGTTCAGGTGCTGACGCTTGCCCACGGCCACCTGCGCCACATAGGGCATCAGGTTGTTGGGCACACCGCGCGGGTCTTCGCCGATCAGGCCGCTTTGGTGCGCGCCGACGGGATTGAAGTAGCGCAGGTAGGCGATGCGCCAGCTGTCGTCGCAGCGTTCGAGCTCGCGCAGGATCTCTTCGCCGATCAGCTTGGTCTGCCCATAGGGGTTGGTCACGCGCAGGGGCGAGTCTTCCTTGATGGGCAGCGACTCGGGCTTGCCATACACGGTGGCCGATGAGCTGAACACCAGGTTGCGCACGCCGTGCCGCTTCATCGCCTGACACACGGCCAACAGGCCGCCCAGGTTGTTCTCGAAGTAGTCCAGCGGCTTCTCGATGGACTCGCCCACCGCCTTGAGCGCGGCGAAGTGCACCACCGCGTCGATGCCGCCGAACTGCGCCTTGCCCAGCTCGAAGCACTGGTCCATCGCGGCCTGGTCACGCACATCGCCCTGCACGAACACCGGCTCGCGGCCACTGATCGTGGCCAGGCGGGACAGCACATTGCGCGAACTGTTGACCAGGCTGTCGATGCCGATCACGTCATGACCGGCTTCCTGCAGGGCCAGCCAGGTATGGGATGCGATGTAGCCGGTGGCACCGGTGAGCAGGACGCAAGGCATGGTGGGTGGACTGACTTGAGGATGAATCGGAGCTTTACTTACTGCAAGGTGAAGCCGGCGTAGCAATAGGCAAGTCGGCCGTCATAGGCGGCGGAATAGACAGACTGCGTCCGGTCATAGAAGGTGGCGCTGCAACCGAGCTGGAGGTAATTGGTTGGCAGATAGTTCACCCCCAGGGCCAGGGAGTTGTAGATGCCAGTTGCTTTCCTGCTGTCCGTCACGATGAGGTCGACGACTTCTCTGGCTTCTTTGTAGCGACCATGGGTGTACGTTCCCTCCACATTGATTTTGGAGGTGAGCTTCCAGTTGCCCTTGGCGGTCAGCTTGTTGGTGACCCGGTTGACGGCTGTGGCATTCACAAAAAGCCCGTAACTGCCGATGCCTGTTCCCCCACCTTGGTTATTGGTGTCCCTCACCCAGCCCACTTCATAACTGCTGATGTCGGAAGGCGTGTAGCGCCAATTCGCAGAGCCCGTCAGGCCATTGAAATCGCGTTTGCCATCGATTTCGTAACGCTCTTGCGTCCTGCCGATGGACCCGCTGAACACGCTGTAGCCACTCACCGCCCAGGCGGCATTGAAGCTCAAGGTGCGGCGATCGACCTTCTCCCCCGTCACATAGCCTCCCACAGCCGTGTCGAACGCCGGCATATTGGGCATGTCGATGTCAGACTGCGAATAACTCAGGCCGAAATGGTACAAATCGGACGGGGTGTATCTGAAGCCCACCGTCGCCGTATCGGATTGACGGTTATCGCGCCTGACAAGCTCCTGCAGATAATTGGCATCGCGTTCAAACTCATAGCGGCTCAAGCCGAGGTTCACGGACATCTTTCCGTAAAGGCCGTAACGAAGGTCCGCACCATAGTTGGTCACCCGGTCGACCACACGGGCTGAGCGATCCAGCTGGTTGTTGGTCTCGAAGCTCGCCAGTTGGCGCGAGGAACTGCCATTCAGTGACAGCCTGAAATCCGCCATGATGTCGGTGACGAAGCGGCCGGAGGCGTTGTGGCTGTCGTTGTCGTAGAGCGAGTTTTCCTTGTACTTGTTCTTCGCCAGGGTCGCGTCCAGGTTGTAGTACTGGCGGCCATACTGCTTGTCCAGGCCCACCCGCAATTGCGTCGACGAGATCACGTCCGACTCTTTGCGCCGGTTGTCCTTCAGCACGTTGCTGTCGTGCTGGAAACTCTGGGACAAGGTCAGATACAGCGGCACGTCCTCGGCCTGCGCATGCGCACTGGCCAGCGGGAACAGCATGCCCGCGCCGATCAGGGCGGCGCAGACGGCGTTCATCCCCGGCAAGGATGTGACGCGGCACAGGGCATTTTTTTCAGGGTTCGTCCTCAACATCCTTGGTCTCCTTGTCTGATGCGGCAAGTGCGTTCGCCTGCCCTCGTCGTCAATACGCGTTCCGATCAAAAATCATCAAGCGGATCGTGCTGATGATGATCTGCAGATCCAGCCCCAGCGACCAGTTGCGCAGGTACTCCAGGTCGTACTCGACCCGCGCCTGCATCTTGTCGATCGTTTCGGTTTCGCCGCGCAGGCCGTTGACCTGCGCCCAGCCCGTGATGCCCGGGCGCACCTTGTGGCGCACCATGTAGGCCTTGATCAGGCGGCGGTATTCCTCGTTGTGGGCCACGGCGTGCGGACGCGGGCCGACGATGCTCATGCGCCCCTGCAGCACGTTGATGAACTGCGGCAGCTCGTCCAGCGAGGTGCGGCGGATGAAGGCGCCGAAGGGCGTGATGCGGGGGTCGTCCTTCGTCGCCTGCATGACGACGCTGCCGTTGTCCTGCGTGCGCATCGAGCGGAACTTGTAGACGATGATCTCTTCGCCATCGAGTCCGTTGCGGCGCTGCTTGAAGATGACGGGCCCGGGCGAGCTGAGCTTCACACCGATGGCCAGGCCGATCAGGATGGGCGAGATCAGCACCAGGATGATGCTGGCCAGGATGA
>CAYPUS010000120.1:0-4494 GCA_964413815.1 uncultured Aquabacterium sp.
CAGGGTCGGGCGCGCCGGCACGACCCTGGTCCACCACCGCGCGCCCGAGCACGACCTGCTGGAGCCCTATCCCTTGGACGCTTCGCTGGCCACCAAGCTGCACGCCATCACGCTGACCGGCGGCGAATACCAGACGCATGACTACTACATGAACATCGGCCCGCTGTTCACCGATCCCATGGCGCGCCAGCTCTACGCCGAGATCGCCTCGGTCGAGTCGCAGCACATCACCCACTACGGCAGCATGATCAACCCGGACGAAAGCCTGCTGGAAAAACTGCTGCTGCAGGAAGCCTGTGAAGTGTGGAACTACGCCGCCTGTGTCGAGCAGGAGTCCAACCCGCGCATCAAGGCCATCTGGGAGCGCTTCCTGGACTATGAGCTCGGCCATCTCAACGCCGTGATCGCCCTGTTCAAGGCCCACGAGCAGCGCGACCCGGCAGAGGTGCTGGGCGATGGCAAGCTGCCCCCCGGCATCGTGTTCGAAAGCCACCGCGACTACCTGCGCGAAGTGATCGCCGCCGAAACCTCGATGCGCAAGAACGGCACGCAGTTCGTCGCCGACGAAAGCCAGGAGGGCGAAAGCTCACTGGTCTACCGGGCGGAGATGAACGCCTTGGGCTCGCCATCGGAGACCGTATCGGCCACCTACCGCTGGACGCCGGGCACCGAGCTGGCGCGCGAACTCAAAGCCGCCTGATCCCGCGCCCCTCCGCGCCCGACCGGCCACCACCTGAAAGGACCAGACCGTGAGCCACGAACAGTTCGCCTCATGCATCGAGGCTTGCCATGCCTGTGCCACGGCATGCTCGCACTGCGCCACCGCCTGCCTCGAAGAAGCAGACCCCAAGCCCATGGTCCGGTGCATCCGGCTGGACCTGGACTGCGCCGCCATCTGCCGGCTCGCTGCCGAGGTGATGGGGCGCGGCAGCGAGCACGCGCCCAAAGTCTGCGGGTGGTGTGCCGAGTTGTGCGAGGCCTGCGCCGAGGAATGCGCCCGGCACAAGATGGACCACTGCCAAGCCTGCGCCCAGGCATGTCGAAACTGCGCGCAAGCATGCCGGAGCATGCAGTAGGGTTCAACAAGCCCCTGCTGCGCACGCATGCAATACCTGCAGTCATGCCAACCTGCGGTCGAACCCCTTTCACACCGGTGTCTTCAGGGGCATGCAACAGTCAGGCATGACCGCCTCCTATCGCTTCGCCGACCGCACCGATGCGGGCCAGCTTCTGGCCCAGCGTCTGCTGGGCATGCGGCTGCATGCGCCCGTGGTGTTGGCGCTGCCCAGAGGGGGCGTGCCCGTGGCCCGCGAGATCGCGAACCTGCTGCACGCGCCGTTGGACGTGTTGCTCGTGCGCAAGATCGGCACGCCTGGCCAGCCGGAGCTCGCCCTGGCCGCCGTCGTCGAGGGCCAGCCGCCCGACCTGGTGATGTATGAACCGGTTCGGACCGAACACCAGGTCACGCACGACTGGCTGCGCAAGGCCATGCAGACCCAGTTGCACGAGATCGAGCGCCGCCGAAAGCTGTATCTGGGGGGACGCGCCCCACTGCCGGTCCAAGGCCGGACGGTGATCCTGGTGGACGATGGCATTGCAACGGGTACGACCATGCGCGCCGCCTTGCTGGCCCTGCGCAAACGCTCACCGGGCCACATCATCGTGGCCGTGCCGGTGGCGCCCCATGGCACGCATGCCATGTTGTCAGGCGATGTCGATCACATCGTCTGCCTGGTTCAGCCGCCTTGGTTCGAGGCCATCAGCCAGTGCTATGAAGACTTCCATCAGCTCGCCGACGCCGAGGTCATCGCCTGCCTGGACGACGGGCCGCCTCAGACACCAGCATGAATCCAATGAGCCATGAAAAAACCCGGCACGTTTGACCGTACCGGGTTCGGATTCAACGCTTGCGCGTGAGCGGAATCAGGGCTTGTAGACGATCGGGGTCAGAGGATTGCCCGCTGCGATGCTCGAGCAGTTCTGCGGAGCAGGCTTGCCTGCGAAACGGTCGTCGACCCAGGCGGTCGCCCATGGCAGCCAGTTGACCATGGTCGCGAAGTGGCTGGAGCCCCATTCCTTGTGCTGCACGGGCACGCCCTTGGCGCAGTACTGGCGAGCCAGCGTGCGGACGTCGCCCGCCAGCATCACGCCGTCACCCTTGCCCCACACCGGCGATTCCTTGGTGCCTTCCCAGGTGCCGCCGGTGCCTTGACCGATCTGCAGCGGGATCTCAGGCGTGCCGCCCGTGCCCATGATGACCGCGTTCACGGCCTCGACGTACTCGCGGATCTTGGTGCGGTCCTGGTACTCGGGCTTGACCAGGTCCTTCCAGGTCACCTTGCCGTACTGGCCGAGCACATAAGCGATCGAAGCCTTTTGCATCCGGTTGTAGACCTCGATGCCGCGCGGGGTGAGGTACTTCTGGATGTCGATCTCGTAAGAGCGCGAGACACCGATGACCGCCATGGGCATGACGCCGCCCCAGATGGGCGTGCCTTCCACATAGGTCAGGTTGTGCTCGGGGCTCACCAGCGTGCCGCCGAAGGCCGCACCGATCAGGTTGGGCTTGAGGTCGGGCGCGTAGGTGGGGGCCAGCTCGGCCGCCCATTCGGTGGCGATGGCACCGCCCGAGTAACCCAGCAAGGCAACCTTGGCATTGCGATCCAGGCCGATCTCGGGCGCGTTCAGCGCGGCGCGGATCGAATCCAGCGTGTTGTAGCCGTACTCGGGGCCAGCGGCGAAGTTGGCGTTCTGGCCTTCGGTGTCGGAGATGACGACGGTGTAGCCATTCTTGACGTACTTGCCGAACAGCAGGGTCTCGACAGCCGGCAGCAGATCGGGGATGCGCTTGCCGCCCGCATAGGCGCGCGAAGGACCGTCTTCCGGATTCAGCGAGTCATAGAAGGATTGGTACGAGATGACCTTGTTCTTGTTCGGGCAAGAGGGTTGGCAATCGGGCGTGAAGATGGTCGTCACGTTCGCGGCCGGACGCTGCTTGGCGTCGGTCGAGCGGTACAGGAGCTGCGTGGCCTTGTACTTGCTCTTCACGCCGCCGATGTAGGCGGTGAAGGTGCGGCTCTTGAGCACGGCGCCGGGCTGGAACTGCTCCAGCGGCGTGCTGTCGGTGTACTGGTAGAACGGATCGGTGGCCGCGCCTGCCACGCCGGGCAGCGCGAGGGCGGAGACAGCTGCGGTCAGCAGCAGGCGTTGGGGGCTCAGACGAAATCGCATGGATGGCTTCCTGGTCTTGGATCGGGTGTGTTCTGACTGTGGACAACGCGAGTCGAACGTGAAGAACGCACGGTACGGGTTGTAGTGTCCATGTGAAATTCTGCACACGCATGTACTCAAACGGCCAGAAATTGTCCGAAGCGCCCAGAATTTCGGGTTACCCCGAGGGGCATATCGGGCGTCATCGCCAGGAGAAACCCCCGGTTGTCAGATTGGGTCCCTTCGTCCTTTCGCCCCTCGGCGCCCTCTGCTTCAGGCCCTCAACAACGCAGCGCCTTTGACCTGGGCAAACGCCCGCAGGCCCACGCGCAGGTCCAAGGCCAACGCCGAACGGCGCGTCACCCGCGCCAGCAGCGCCTGCCCGTTATCCAGACGCAAGCTCAGCATCACGCTGCCGGCGCCTTCGTCATGCAGCGCCGCCACCGTCGCGGGCAGGATGTTGAGGATGCTGCTGTCCACCGGGCGACTCAACGCCACGCTGACGTCACGGGCCAGCACACGCACACGCAGCTGCTCACCGATGGCGGCCGAGCAGGGCCCCACCCACATCGACTGGGCGTCGTGTCCACCCGTCAAAGAGGTGTTGATCTGGTGGCCAGGCTCGCTCACCAGCTCGAGTCGGCACAGGCCCGGCTCGGGCTCACGCTCGGCCAGCGTGGCCAACAAGACGGCCGAAGCCTCATCGAGGCGCGCCAGGGCCGTGTCGGAACGCGACATCACCGCCACGGCCGGGCCGGCCAGCTCGATCCGGCCCTCGCGCATCAGCACCAGGTGGTCGGCCAGGCGGGCGGCCTCGTCGAGCGCATGCGTCACGTAGACGATGGGCACACCGCTGTGGCCCAGCGCGGCCAGGTAGGGCAACAGCTCGGCCTTGCGGGCGGCGTCGAGCGCCGAGAGTGGCTCGTCCATCAGCAGCAGCGCGGGGCTGGTCAGCAGCGCGCGGGCGATGGCCACGCGCTGGCGCTCGCCGCCCGAAAGGCCTGCCACCTCACGCCCCATCAGGTGGCCGATGCCCAGCAGGCCGATGGCCTGCTCGGGCAAGATACGGCGCTGCGCCGCCGGCACACGCCGAAACCCGTACAGCAGATTGCCTTGTACCGACAGGTGCGCGAACAGGCTGGCCTCCTGGAACACCATGCCCAGCGCGCGCCGATGGGGGGGCACCAGCAGCCCGCGCTCATCGTCCTGCCATGTTTGGCCCGCCACAGACACGCGGCCTTGCGCCCGGTCCAGGCCGGCCAGACAGCGCAGCACCGTGGTCTT
>CAYPUS010000120.1:4504-5419 GCA_964413815.1 uncultured Aquabacterium sp.
GGTCTTGCCGCAGCCGGAAGGCCCCAGCAGCACGGTGACGCCCCGCCCCGGCAGGCTCAGGTTCACATCCAGGGAAAAGCCCGGTCGGCTAAGGCGCAGGCTGGCCTCGATGGCGCCCGGTGCCGCCAGGTCGTTCCCTCCACTCACGTCGGCACCCCGCTCAAGCCCCGCAGGGCCCGCCCACTTCGGCCATTCAAGACATAGAGCAGCCACATCACCCCAAAGCCGAAGGCCACCATGCCCCCGGCAAGCCAGTGCGCATGCCCCCACTCCTGTGCTTCGACGTGCCCATACAGCGCCACCGACAGCACCTGCGTGCGACCGGGGATGTTGCCGCCGATCATCAGCACCACACCGAACTCGCCCACCGTGTGCGCAAAACCCAGCACCGCCGCAGTCAGAAAGCCCGGCCGTGCCAGCGGCAGCGCCACGCTCAGGAAGCGGTCCCATGGCGAGGCGCGCAGCGTGGCTGCCACCTCCAGCGGCCTGTTGCCGATGGCCTCGAAGGCCTGCCGCAGTGGCTGCACCACAAAAGGCATGGAGTGCAGGACGGACGCCACCACCAGACCGGCGAAGGTGAACGGCAACAGGCCCAGACCCAGTGACTGCATGGCCTGCCCCACGACGCCGTGCGGGCCCAACAGCAGCAACAGATAAAAGCCGATGACCGTGGGCGGCAGCACCAGTGGCAGCGCCACCACCGCAGCCACCACGCCTTTGAGGCGTGATCGGGTGTGCGCCAGCCACCAGGCGATGGGCGTGCCCACCAGCACCAGCAGCACGGTGCTGAGGCCAGCCAGTTCGGCCGTGAGCCTCACTGCCTGGAACAAGGCCTGCCAGTCCGAGGGGCTCGAAGGGCTCATGCAGGGCTCACAGGCCGTAGCCCCATGACTGGATCACGGCCTTGGCCGCGTC
>CAYPUS010000120.1:5429-8882 GCA_964413815.1 uncultured Aquabacterium sp.
TATGCCAAGAGCGCCTGTGCGGCCGCCTGCTTGGCGCCCGGGCCCAGCAGCACCGCGTGCTGGCGGATGGGGGTGTAAAGCTCAGGCGGCACGAGCCAGGAAGAGCCCTGCCCCGGCTTGCCGGGCACAGCCACCTGCGACAACGCCACGAAGCCCAGCTCGGCGTTGCCGGTGGCCACGAACTGCTGCGTCTGGGCAATGTTCTCGCCCTGCACGATGCGGGGCGCCAGCTTGTCGGCCAAGCCCAGCCTGCCCAGCACCTCCATCGCTGCCACGCCATACGGCGCCAGCTTGGGGTTGGCGATGGCCAGGTGCCTGAAGTCAGCTTGCCTGAGCACATCGCCCTTGGCATCCACGTAGTCGGGCCTGACGCTCCAGAGCACCAGCTTGCCCACCGCATAGGTGAAGGACGACCCCTGGACCGCCAGCCCCTCCTGGATGAGCCTGTCCGGCGTCTCGTCATCGGCCGCGATCAGCACGGCATAAGGCGCGCCGTTGCGGATCTGCGTGTGGAACTTGCCTGTCGAGCCCGTCGACACGATGGCCTGGTGACCGGTCCGCGCCTGAAAGCCCTCGGCGATCTGCTTGAAGGGGCCCGCGAAGTTGGCCGCCACGGCGACATGGACCTCCTCGGCCATGCCCTGCCCCGCCACCGCGGCCAGCACGCCAAAGACCAGCCCCGGGCGCAACAACATCGCCTTGGCACGCCAAGGTGAACGGCGCGCGGCAGACGAGTAAGGGGTGAGCATCATGGGCATCAACGGCGGCGGCCTCGGGATGGCACCGATTATCTGATGACAATGTGAGCCCCACACGGCGATGACGCCGAATCACTTCATTGAACAAGACATGAACGTCCACTTCATCGTCCACGAATCGTTCGAGGCGCCGGGCGCCTACGAAACCTGGGTCCGCGAACGCGGCCATCTGGCCAGCCACTCCCGCGTCTACCTGCACGAGCCACTGCCGGCATCACCCGATCGCATCGATCTGCTGGTGATCATGGGCGGCCCCCAGTCGCCGTCGACCACCCTGGCCGAGTGCCCGCACTTCGACGCCGCGGCCGAATGCAGGCTCATCCAGCAATGCATCGAGGCTGGCAAGGCCGTCGTCGGGGTGTGCCTCGGCGCACAGCTGATTGGCGCGGCCCTGGGCGCGCCGGTCGAGCGCAGCCCGGAAAAAGAGATCGGCCAGTTCCCGATCACCCTCACGGCCCTGGGCAAGGCCGACCCCAAACTCGCCCACTTCGGCGACACGGTGGCGGTGGGCCATTGGCACAGCGACATGCCCGGCCTGACCGAGCAAGCCCGCATCCTGGCCTTCAGCGAAGGCTGCCCGCGCCAGATCATCGCGTATGGCGACCTCGTCTATGGCTTCCAGTGCCACATGGAGTTCACCCCCGAGGTGGTGGAACTGCTCATCGCCGCCTCGGCGCAGGAACTACCCACCCTTGCCCACCACCGCTTCGTGCAGCAGCCCGAGGCCCTGCGCGCCAACGCGTATGGCGAGATGAACCGCCTGCTTTTTGGCTTTCTGGATCGGCTCATGGGTCATGGCGCGGCGGAGCCTGTCCCCGATGCTTGATCTGACGCGGCTTACGAAGCCCGAATTCCATTGAATTGGGCAATACTGCGCAGTCAGCGCGGCTAACCCCGCATACCCAAAAAAATCGAAGCAGGCATCCTGGCCCATATTCAGAACGGGGCTCAACCATGCTCTCGGCTCCCATGGGTGATATCAGTCAAACGGGTGTTGCTGCTCATCGTGATGATGTTCGGCATGTTCTCGACCACACCCCGTCAACTGGGACGCTGCTGCGTCTGGGCCATGGTCGTCATGACCATCTCCTTCGTGATGGTCGGGCGCACGCAGTCGGACCCGGTGCTCGCGACTTTGCAGTGGTTTCACGGCGCCACGATAGCCATGGTGCTGCCGACGATCTACGTGCTGGGCTCCCAGTTGGCGCGCATCCGGGCTCGACTCAAAGAGCGAAAGACGGAGTTGAAGATCGCGTTGCAGCGCATCGAAGCATTGGCAATGATCGACGTGCTCACCGGCTTGCTGAATCGCCGGGAAATGCACAATGTCCTGGAACGCCAGGAAAAGATGGCATCGCGGCAAGACGAGTCATTTTGTGTGTGCATGATCGACATCGACTTCTTCAAGAAGGTCAACGATATGCACGGCCACAACGCGGGCGATGACATTCTCCGCGTCTTCGCTTCAACGGCCAAATCCGCTCTTCGCGAAACCGACGTGATCAGTCGATGGGGTGGAGAGGAGTTTCTCGTGCTGATGCCACACACACCCATCTCTCAGGCCAACGTGGTCGTCCAACGCATGCGGGCCGCCGTCAGTGAAGTGCTGGTGGTCACGAACAGCGGTGCAAGGCTCAAGGTCACCTTCTCCGCCGGCTTGGCCGCGTATCGGCAAGGCGAGCCGATCGACAGCATCATCGAGCGAGCCGACAAGGCCTTGTATCGCGCCAAATCCGAAGGGCGTGACCGCACGGTGTTGGACCATTCGGGGGACGCCGCCAAACTGGTGGCTGGCTGTTAAACTGAGAACCTGAGGGCAATCGATGTCAGCCCCCAGGGAATTGCTCAAGCAATGCCCCCATGCGCGCCGGTGAGTTGCCATGGGAAGAAAACGGCCAGGTGACCAAACCGCCGCCTCACTCCCACTCCATCATCAACAGGTCTCGCAAGCCCGCGTGGTTAAAGGGATTTTCGATGATCGTCGTAAGTTTTACCGTCGGCATTTACCGTCAAAAAAGCTCGCTTAAGGCTGGCGCGGGGTATGGAGCGATTTGCGCGGCGTCAACACTTTCGGCCTTATCGTCGATCAGGTTGCATCTTAGCGCGCTCGAACTTGCCCTGGAACGCCCTGCTCTTCGCCTGCCTACGGCGGCATCCCACCGAGTGTTCTGGCCGCCTGCTCAAGCCCGCCCAGGATGGCATCGTGGACACGCGGTGAGAAGTCCTGTGGCAATTCGGCAATGGCCGCTGGTACGAGCAAGAAGCCACGCCTAGCGCAGGCCTAGTGCCAGAAGAGGCCATGTCGATGACATGGCAGATACTGGAAGAGATAGCGGGTGCAGGAGCGCGCGCTCAATCCCAAAACACCTTTCGGCAGCAATGTGCTACTATGAATTAACCCAGCAGGCATACAACTCGCTGGTGCCTGGTCAGGCAAGCCGCATCCAACCGGCGCGTCGCACGATTGTTCGCGACGAAAAAAGTAGAAGATCAGTCCTGCATGTGAGTTGCCGTAAGCGTGGGTCGCGTAAGAGTCCACGGCCAAATTCTTAAAGCCCGCTTCATGCGGGCTTTTTCGTAGTGGCACGTACGTAGAGTTCAGCCTGTGTACCTACGACCTGCAAGCGCACTGCTCAGCTTTGCCGGCCAGCCGCCGGCACTCAATGCAGTGCAAGCTATTCCGGCCTGCGTATGG
>CAYPUS010000121.1:0-8880 GCA_964413815.1 uncultured Aquabacterium sp.
GGTGCCGGCGGCGCTGGACATCTCGCGCAGGACCTCGGCCAAGATCCGGCAGAACCTGGCCTGGGCCTTTGCCTACAACATCATCGGCATCCCGCTGGCGGCCATGGGCGGGCTCAACCCCATGCTGGCCGGTGCGGCGATGGCGCTCAGCAGCGTCAGCGTGCTGGGCAATGCCTTGCTGCTGTCGCGCTGGCGGCCCTCGCTGTTAGCCGCAGGCGACAAGGAGGAAACCCAGGGCCTGTGACGCCCAGGCCACAGGCACCATCGCTTAAACTGCGCGGAACGGCTGTCCGTAGCTCAACTGGATAGAGCACCTGCCTTCTAAGCAGGGGGTCGGGGGTTCGAGTCCCTCCGGACAGGCCAACAAACAATCCTTTCACTCACCGGGAAACGCCCCTCGCATGTTTGAATCGATCAAGCGAATGTTGGGTTCTGCATCCGCCGCGCGGGACGAAAGTCAGGCGCTGGCGGGCTGGGCCAAGGCCGAGGGCTACACCTTCAAGCATGCACGCCACAAGACCGGGGTCGGCTATGTGGTCGAGTCCGGTCGTGGCTGGCGGGTCGAACTGGGGCCGTCCCAGCGCTCCTACATCAGCGGCCAGGAGTTGCGCTTCCGCGCCGACACCGGCCTGCACGGCGATGTCCAGATGATCCTGGTCTCCAAGGTGCTGGCGCAGACGCTGGAGTCGGAGGTCTTCACGCGCTTTACCAACGCGATGCAGACGCAGATCGACAACTCCATGCCCGACGAGATGCGCTGGCTGGCCATGCACCCGCGTGTGCCGCTGGGGGCGTCGTCCCTGCTGGGCAAGCGCTTCGTGCTGTTCTGCAACGCCGAGACCGTGGCGCAGCTGTGGCTGGATCCCGCGACGCTGCAAAGCCTGGAGCAGGCCGCATCGTCATGGTGGACGGACAGCCTCCTGCTGGTGCTGACCGTCAACCGCGGCATCCTGACCATCCGCATGTCGGGCCAGGGTGTCGAGGAGGCACAACTCAAAATGGTGGGCGAGCTGTTCAGCAGATTGATGGCCCGCATGCGCGTGGTGGCCCAGGAAGTCTCCTGAGCCACAGGCCTGGCCGCAGCCCCAGCCGTCAGGCCGGTGTGCTCAGCCTCGGCGTCCCTGCAGGAAGCCTTCGATCGCCTGGCCGGCTTCGGGTGTGCGCAGATTGCTCAAAAAGTGCCGCTTCTCATCGTCGAGTTGCGCCCGCAAAGGCTGCTGATTGGCATCGTTGACCAGTTCCTTGACGCTGGCCAGCACATTGGGCGGCACTGCCGCCAGTTGATCTGCCCAGGCCAGTGCCGCTTCGAGCACCTCGCCGGCCGGCGCCAGGCGGTGGGCCAGGCCCCAGGCCTGCCACTGCTGCGCCGTCTGCGCTTCACCCAGCCACAGCAGCGCCATGGCCTGGCCGCGCCCCAGCCCACGCGCCAGATGCCAGCTGGCGCCGCCATCGGGTGACAGGCCCACCTTGCTATAGGCCATCACGAAACGGGCGTTCTCGGCCGCCACCACCAGATCGCAGGCCAATGTGAGCGAGACACCGCCACCGGCGGCCACGCCTTCGACGGCCGCCAACACGGGTTTGGGAAAGCTGCGCAGCGCCTCGATCCATTGATGGAAGGCGTCCAGCTGTTCACCCTGGCTTTGGCCCTGCGCATCGTGCTGGCGGTTGTGCGCCAGGCGCTGCAGATCCCCGCCCGCGCAGAAATGACCGCCGGCCCCCGTCAATATCACCGCCTTCACGTCCGGATTTGATTCGGCCATATTCAGGGTTTCGATTCCGGCGGCAAATACCTGCGGGGACAGGGTATTGCGGGTGGCTGGGCCGCTCAGGGTCATGACGAGGGTGTGGCCGCGGCGTTCGGTCTGGAGTTCGGTGGTCATTTTTTTCAACTTAATAGGACAAATCGGCAAACCTTGGCAAACGGGAGTATTTCCCCCGGTATTCCGTTGGACGGAATGCGTAGCCTTCATGCTAGAGTGAAACACAGCCCTCATCTCTCATGATGCACCGATATGAAGAATTTGAAGCGGGTATCGGCTCTGGTATTTGCAGCCATGACCTTGATGTGGGTGTCACAGCCAAGCCATGCTTTGGGATTCGGTCGGCCATCCAGTCAAGCAGTTTTGGGTGACACCCTGCGCGTCACCGTGCCCCTGCGGCTCGAGCCTGGCGAAGACCTCAACGACGATTGCCTGGCCGCCGACGTGTATTTCGGCGACGAGAAAATCGCCGCAGCCTCTGTGCGCACCGCCTTGCAGGATGGCAAAAGCAGTGGCGAGCGTGTCCTGAAAGTCAGCACCACGGCCCTGATCAATGAGCCGGTGGTGACGGTTTACCTGGCGGCCGGCTGCCATGCGCGCATCACGCGCAAATTCGTCGCTTTTGCCGATCCTCCCGGCATGGCCATGCCCTCATTCGGCGAGGCTCCCGTGGCGATGGAAGCGGTCGGTGCAGACGAGCGGGCTGCTGCGCTGGTCGCCAGCGCCCCACGCACCAAGGCGCCTGCGCGCAGGGCGGCGGCTTCGGGTCAGGCCACCGCCAAAGAAGGCCAGCCCAAGGCCGCACCGAAAAAGGCCCCGCGCGATGCCGAGACCATGGACAACGTGGCGCTCGCCGAGGCGCCCCGGACCTCTGCCCGCGCCGCGCGCATGGTGCCTGAGCCGGAAGGTGTCGTGCGCCCCAGCCAGCGCGCCCAGTTGCGTGCAGAGCAGCGCCTGAGCGATGCCAACCGCGCCCCGGCCGGTGACACGGGCGGGCGTCTGGTCCTCGATTCGGCCGAGCCCCAAGAGCTGGAATTGCCCGACCTGCGCATGAGCGCCTCGATGGGGGTGATGCTGCAGGCAGATGACGCCTCGCCCGAGGTGCTGGCGCGCCGCCGCGCGGCCGCGGCGCTGTGGCAGGCGCTCAACGCCACCCCGGAATCAGTGGCGCGCGATCGCCAGCGTGTCGGCGACCTGGAAAAACGCCTGGCGGAACTCACCGCCGAGAACCAGCGCAGCAAGCAGGCACTGGCGGATGCGCAGGGCCTGGGCGGTTCCGGCAAATGGATCGTGCTGCTGGGTGCGATCGCGCTCATCGCGGTGGGCGTGGCGCTCTACCTTGCCCGCAAGGCCAAGGCTCAGGGCAAGCCCAAGGACGCCTGGTACGAGCAGGCGGATTCGCGGCCGCGCGAGCCCACCGATGCGGATGCGGCTGAACTGGAGCGCACATCGGCTTTCGTGCGCACCCCGGATGCCGAGGCGCAGCCCGACGGTGACCCGCCCTCGTCCAAGTCGGCGATGCCCCCCGCGCCCGATGTATTCATGCCGCCGCCGCCCAGCCTGGCCAAGCAGAAGTTGCACGAAGCCGTGCCCGATGTGAGCGCCGCGCCTTCGGCCAGTTCCATCGCGATGGCGGCCATGGTCTCGCAGTCGGCCGAGCCCCTGCGCGAGGTCTCCGTTGAAGAGCTCATCGATCTGGAGCAGCAGGCCGAATTCTTCGTGGTGCTCGGCCAGGACGATGCCGCCATCGGCCTGCTGGAAAGCCACGTCACCCAGACCACCGGTGCCAGCCCGCTGCCTTACCTGAAGCTGCTGGAGATCTACCGCCGGCTGGGCCGCAAGGACGATTACGAGCGCGTGCAGGCTCAGTTCAACCCGCGCTTCAACGCCCATGCGCCGGCCTGGGATGCCGATCCTCAGCAAGGCCACACCCTGGACGAATACCCCGGCGTGGTCGAGCGCCTGCAATCGCTGTGGTCGGTGCCCGCCAAGGCCATGGAAGTGCTGGAGAAGTCGCTCACGCGGCCTGACGCCAGCACCGATACCTTCGATCTGTCGGCCTACCGCGAGCTGCTCTTCCTGTATGCCGTGGCGCGGGACCTGTCGGAGCGGGAACTGCACGATCGCGCCAACATCGACCTGCTGCTGCCCTCGCTGGACGGCGTGCCGGTGGATGAGCGTGCGCAGGAAAGTGCGACCGCTGGCGTCGTGGAAGACAGTGGCGAGCCGCTCATGGTCACGCGCCCCATCAAGGCCCAGCCCGAGGCGCTGCCCAGCCTGAGTCTGGACTTCCATCTGGACGACCTGCCGGAGCCCGGCCAGGATGCTTCGGCCGTCAAGCACTGACCGGGGTCAGAGACCGTAGTCGCTGCCTTCCGAAGGCCCGCCCTGGCTGGGTGACTGCAGTGCCTGCAGGATCAACGCACGGCTCAGGCGGTCGGATGTGAGCTCGGCAAAGGCCAGCACGAACTGCCTCAGGTAAGCCCCCCGCTTGAAAGCCAGCCGCGCCAGATTGGGCCCGAACAGGTGCCCCACCGGTCGCCACACCAACTCGCTACCCGGTGCGCCCATCAAGGGGTCGTCCTTGACGGCCATCTCGGCGACCAGGCCGATGCCCAGGCCCAGGCGCGTGTAGGTCTTGATCACATCCGCATCGATGGCTTCCAGCACCACATTGGGCGTCAGGCCGCGCTGCGCGAAAGCCTGGTCGATGCGTTTGCGTCCCGTGAAGGACGGGTGGTAGGAGATCAGCGGTTCCTGCGCGAGTTGCTCCAGCGTCAGGCGCGGCACCTGGGCCAGCGGGTGGCTGGCGGGCATCACCACCACGTGCTGCCACTCATAGCAGGGCAGGCTCACCAGATCGGAGAAGTCGCTCAGCGATTCGGTGGCCAGACCGATGTCGGCCGTTTCGTCGAGCACCATCTGCGCGACCTGTTCGGGCGTGCCCTGGTGCAGGCTGACCGCCACCTTGGGAAAGCGCTTGCGCAGTTGTGCCACCGGCTCGGGCAGCACATAGCGCGCCTGCGTGTGGGTGGTGGCGATCGACAGCGTGCCGGCGTCCTGCATGGCGTATTCATCGCCGATGCGCTTCAAGTTACCCAACTCGCGCAGGATCACGTAGATGGACATGAGCACCTGCTGGCACGGTTCGGTCACGCGCTTGAGCCGCTTGCCGTGGCGCACGAAGATGTCCACGCCGAGCTCTTCCTCCAGCTCCATGATGGCCTTGGAGATGCCCGGCTGGGAGGTGTGCAGGGCCTTGGCCGTCTCCGTGAGGTTCAGGTTGCGGCGCGCGGCCTCGTAGACGAAGCGGAACTGGTGCAGGTTCATGGCGCAGGCCCTTTTCTTTCTTCTTGTCAGTCTTCGGGTTGGGCCAGTTGCCAGGCGGCATCGGCCAGGGCTTTGATCAGCACCTCGGTTTCGCCCACGGAGGGCGTCAGCACCCAGCGGACGTCGGGATGGCGCTGCGCCAGCTCCTCCATCAGAGGGGGCACATCCTTGCGCACATGGCCACCCGCACCCAGGAAGAGCGGCACCACGGTGACGCGGTCGCAGCCCTTTTGCACCAGAGTGCGCGCGGCCTCGGCGATCGAAGGCGTCATGAACTCCAGGAAGGCCAGCACGACCTCGTCGCCGCTGACGGTGGCACGCTCGCGCAGCCGGTCAGCGACGGTCTCGAAGGGCTGGGCCCAGGCGGGGTCACGGGCGCCGTGGGCGAAAAGAAGGATGCCGGAACGGGTCATGGCAGACATCAACGGTAACGCACCAGCCAGATGAAGGCCGACATGGACAAAAGCAGATAGATCAGGCTGGGTGCCGAGGCGGCCAGCCAGGGTTGCCACTGGTGCAAGAGGCCCAGGTGGCTGGAGATGTGGTTGACCAGCACGAAGCTGATGCCCAGCATGATGCCGCCGAAGATCTTCAGGCTCATGCCGCCGCTGCGTGCATGCAGGTAGGCGAAGGGCAGGGCCAGGGCCACCATCGCCAGGCACACCAGCGGGTAGAAGGTCTTCTTCCAGAACTCGATCTCGTAGCGCTGGGCGGCCTGTGCGTTGCTGGCCAGATGCTGGGTGTAGCGCCACAGGGCCAGCGCCGACATCGAATCGGGTGGCAGCACCGAAGCCGAGACCACGATGGGTGTCAGGCTGCTGTGCCAGTCGAGCGCGGGGCGTTGGGTTTCCTGAATGACGCGGGTGCCGCGCAGCACGGACTCTTCGCTGAGCAGGTCTTGCGAGAGCCATTGGGTGTCCCGCACATCCTTGAGGTGCCAGATCGAGCCGGTCGCCGTGCGTTCGTCGCCGCCCACGGCCTTCACCTCGGCTTTGACGGCGGCGATGCGGCGCACCAGTCGGCCTTGGGGGTCGAACTCAAAAATGCGGATGCGGCCGAACTGCCCCTGGGTGGTGGCCGTGCCCACGTTGACCGTGATGTTGTGTGTGGCGCCGTTGCCGACATCACGTCGCTCGCGCAGCCAGGTGCCGCCATGGCCCAGCTTCAGGCCCTGGCGCTGGCTGAACTGCGCGCGGTGTTCGCCCAGGGCCTGATCGGCCACGGGCACGAGCCAGTTGCCGATGAACACGGTCAAGAGCGCGGCGGCCACGCCCAGCACGGCCAGCAGGCCCAGGGCCCGCTCCGGGCCCAGCCCGCCGGTGCGCAAAATGGTGAACTCGGAAGTCTGGGCCATGCGCGCCAGTGCCAGGATCCCGCCGATCAGCAGCGCGATCGGGAAGATGTCGTAGAAGTGGCTGCCCTGCATCAGCACGCAGGTCCAGATCGCATCCAGCAGCGTGTAGCCACGCTTGCCCAGGTCCTGGATCTCTTCGACGAAGTCGATGAAGAAGAACAGGGCCGAGAAGGCCAGCGCCACCAGGGCGACATGGTTCAGGATGGTCTTGAAGATCAGGCGGCGGACGGTTCTCATGCGGTGCCTCCGCGCACGGGGCGCACCCGCACCAGGGCGCCATCGCGCCACCAGATCACCAGCATCGCCCCCAGGCTCAGGGCGCCGTGGATCAGCACCAGGGCCTCGATCCAGTGCAGCTTGCCGCGGCTGACCCAGCTTTGGCTCAGACTCAGCAGGTTGAAGTAGACGACGAAGAGCAGCACGGCGTAGACCAGGTTCCAGTTGCTGTTGCGCCGCGCATTGCCCGCCGACAGGCTCAGGCCCGCCAGCACCATGTTGAGCGTGGCCCAGATCAGGCCGAAACGCCAGACCAGCTCGCCACCGGTTTCTGGCGTGTTGAGCATCACCAGCGTGGGCGTGGACATGGCCCGCGTGTCGGGGGCGAGCTTGTCCGGATCCACCACTTCGCCAACCTGGATGCGGGCCGAGTCGAAGCGCGAGAGCGTTTTTTCGCCATTGCTCAGATCGGTCTGCGTGCGCTCGCCATGGCTGAGGACCAGATGCCGCAGGCCGTCTTCCACCTTCAGCACACCTTCGCGGGCGGTGACGACGGATTCCTGCTCATCGTTGGTCAGCACCATGAAGACGTTCTTGCCCGTCTGTTGGCCATCGCTGTGGCTGTCGATGAAGAACACACGCTTGCCATCGGCCGAGGTCTGGAACTGACCCGGCGCCACGCGGGCCATGTCGGAGCGCTTCTCGAAGCGGTATTTGAGCACCTGGGTCTGGTTCTGCGCCCAGGGGCGCGCGACCAGGGTGGCCAGCGCCACCATGGCCAGCACCGGCCAGGCCATGCGCAGCAGCGGCTTGAGGAAGCTCGTCTGCCGGGCGCCGCTCGATTGCCACACCACCATCTCGCTGTCCCGCCACAGGCGGCTGAGCACGGTGACGACGGACACGAACAGTGCCAGCGCCAGCAGCACGGGCAATTGCGTGACGACGGTATAGCTGAGGATGAGGCTGACGTCGGCCGGCGCGAATGCGCCCTTGGTGGCCTGGCTGAGGATGCGGATCAACAGCATGGTCAGCACCACGGTCAGCAGCACCACCAGCGTGCCGATAAAGCTGCGCCAGAGTTCTCGGCGTACAGAGGAATCGAATAACATTGCTCAGGTCAAATCAATCTGTCCATTATGGACTCGCACTGCATGGACTACCGCGCCACCGTGGCCCAAGGGCCCGCCTTGTCCCAGGTCAATGCCGACGCCCTGTTGGTGATCCTCACCCCCGAGCAGGCCGGCACCGCCGATCCGGTGATCGACCGCCTGATCAAGGACGCCACCGCCGCCGATGACTTCGCACCCAAGGCTGGCCGCGCGCTTTACGTGCACCGTCCCGCCGGGGTGAAGGCGCCGCGCGTGGTGCTGCTGGGCGCGGCCGAGGGGTCGCCCAAGGCCATCAAGGCCGCTGTGGCCAAAGGTGTGGCGCAGCTCAAGGACCTGGGCGTGGCCCACATCGCCGTGGCCGCAGGCAAGGGCATCGCCCTGGGCGCCGACCATGCGCAGGCCCTGGTGCTGGCCGTGGGCGATGCCACCTATGTCTACCGGCACACCAAGCCCAGTGCGCCCAAGCCCGCTTCGCTCAAGAAGATCACGGTGCTGGGCGGCGATGCCGATCTGGCCGCCATCAAGGCTGGCCTGGCACAGGGCCAGGCCGTGGCCGAGGGCGTGACGCTGGCGCGCGAACTGGGCAACCGCCCGGGCAATTACTGCACGCCCACCTTCCTGGCCCAGGAAGCCAAGCGCCTGGCGCGCGAGTTCAAGCACATCAAGACCGAGGTGCTCGAGCGTCCTGCCTTGGAAAAGCTCGGCATGGGCTCTTTCCTGTCCGTCACCAACGGGTCTGCCCAGCCACCCAAGTTCATCGTGCTGCGCTACAACGGCGCGGCCGCGACCCAGGCACCGGTGGTGCTGGTGGGCAAGGGCATCACCTTCGACACGGGCGGCATCTCCCTCAAGCCGGGCGCCGGCATGGACGAGATGAAGTTCGACATGGGCGGGGCCGCCAGCGTGCTAGGCACCTTCCGCGCCATCGCCGACCTCAAGCCCAAGATCAACGTGATCGGCCTGGTGCCCACCTGCGAGAACATGCCCAGCGGCACGGCCACCAAGCCGGGCGATGTGGTCACCAGCATGTCGGGCCAGACCATCGAGGTGCTCAACACCGATGCCGAAGGCCGCCTGATCCTGTGCGATGCGCTGACCTATGCCGAGC